>NZ_JBTHHI010000010.1:0-32862 GCF_054353835.1 Mycoplasma sp. 5912
ACATCATCGTCTTGGTAGGCCTTTACCCTACCAACTAACTAATGCTCCGCACCCCGATCTCTTAGTGGAGCAAATGCTCCTTTAATTTAACTTTTATGCAAAAGTTAAAGGTATCCAGTATTAGCGATAATTTCTCATCGTTATCCTAATCTAAAAGGTACGTTAAGTACGTGTTACTCACCCATTCGCCGCTAAGTTATAAATAACTTCGCCCGACATGCATGTATTAGGCACACAGCCAGCGTTCATCCTGAGCCAGGATCAAACTCTCGAAAAAATTGACTGTCATGTTTTATATCTAGTTTTCAAAGAACTTTTTTGAACTTTTTTTAAAAGTCGCTTAGATATTATAGCAGTAAAATAAAAAAGCAAAATTATTTTTTTATTTTTTTTTGATTTTTAATTTGTAATTTATCGAAAGAATAATTATTCTTCTCTTACATATTTTATATTTATTTATATTATATAAATGAATTTGTGTGAAAAAGTAGTAAAATATTAGCAAACATTAAAAATAATATAAAAGGAGATTCAATGACAAGAAAGTATAAGCTTCTTTCAGTACTTTTTGGTACTTCAAGCTTAACTACACTAATTGCTGCTAGTTGTGGAACTTCGCAGCAAAAGAAAACACCAGGAACAGGCACAGAAACAGCTCAATATCCAACCGACAAAGCTGCTTCTGATAATACTGTTCGTCTAGCAACTGCACAAGGAAAGGTATACCCTTTAATGATTGCTCTTAAGCAACTTGTGCCTTTATATAATCAAACAATGAAAGATCAAGCAGGATATTTACCTGTTGTTTTAGAGACAGCTGATGAAACTAAAGCAAAAAGTGAATATGAACTTGGAACACAAGCTGAAAATTATATCAGAACTAATGATGCAAAACTTGCTAACTTACTCTTAGGTAACAAAACCACTGCATATCAAATTAATTCATATGGTAAGATTTTAGATGTTTCTGATACTTTACCTAACAATTTGTTTCCAACTAAAATCTTAAAGAATCACAACAACTTAGTTGGTGAAGATACATCAGGTGGAAAAATTTATAACCTTCCTTTTGATGTTTCTGATACTAATGGATTTAGTATTAACATCGACTTATTAAACAAAGCATTAGAACTAATGAAAACAGCCGGTGCTACTGTTGTGAGTGAAGGTAAAGTTTTTGAAAAACTTACTGCAAACAAAGACAAAGGAAATAACATCCCTGCTGAATCAGTAATTAACTACTTAAAAGCAAAACCTGGATCACTAACAGGATATATAGTTAATCAAAAAACTTTTGAAGGTGTTGAAAGTTTATTTGAATTTGCAAGAAAATTCTATTCAGCAGTCGAAGTTGATACTGCTAAAGTTGCTACAGCAACAACCGAACTTATTCCATTACAAGCTTTTTCAATTGACTACCAACAAGATGAGTTTTACAAACTTATCAATAATGATTTAAATTATAAAAAACTTTGAGAACTTGAACCTACAACAAATAATCAATTTGACTTGTCTAAAATCAAATACAACTTACCAAGTGATCAAGCAATGAAAGACAAATTTGTTGAAGTATTTAACAAATTTGTAGATAACCATTCAATACAAGTTCAAACCAAGGTAGGTGATAAAGATGTGCCTAAACCTATCTTATTTAGAGATGTAAAATTCGAAAATAACTCAAATGAATGAGCATCATGACATATGAGACAATATCAAACCATTTTTGCTATAGTTGCTTCTGTCGGTCTTGAGCAATCAGTTAATTCGCAAACATCTCGCAATTTCTTTGCTGCTAAAAACCCTGATGCTCCAAAGAAATGAACAACTCGTGATGATGTTTTCTTACAACAACAAATTACTAAAAACAAAGCAGATGATACTAATGCTACCTATTTTGAAGGTGGTTCTAGTTTAATCCCTGTTGCTGTTGGTAGTAAAGAAGATGCTGCTACAAAGATGTTTTTAAACTGATTGTATAACGGTAAAACCACATGAAATAATAAAGAGGTTAATGTTCGTGATTTAATGTCTGAACTTTCTGCATACATCATTCCATTAAACACAGATTTAACTCGTGGAGTAAGTTTTTACAACAATGTGGAATCAGATTTAGATACACAAATTGCTGCAAATGAAACAAAACTAAAAACTTTATCAGATGGTGAAGAAAAAACCAACCTACAAAAAGCAACTGAAGCATTAAAATCACAAGCTAACTATACACACTCAGCTGCATTATCATTCACTTCATTAAAAGAATTTAACGATGGTAATGAAGATTTATTTAGCTTACCAAGTAATCCTAAAACAACAAAGATTAATGCATACATCGCTACACAATTGCTTAATTCAACCCTTGATAAAAATGCAACTAAAGCAAACGGAACAGATGTGTTAAACCATGTTTTAGATTTAATCAGTAAAGAAAACTAATAATACGAAATCATGTGTATACATGATTTTAAATTTTAACTTTTAACTAGTATTAATAAAAAGGACACAAATGAAAAAATATACTAAACTCTTTTCTATTATTTCCCTTGCTTCAGTAGCTCTTGCAGCAAGTTGCTCACAAAGTAAAACAAAACAAACTGAATATCTAACAAACAATGCTGCAAAAGATAAGAAAATTGTTTTTGCCACTGCACAACCTAATTCTTGACCTTTAATGTATGCATTAGAAAAGATGATTCCTCTGTATAACAAAGAAATGAAAGACCAACCTGGGTTTTTACCTGTAGAGTTACAAACAAAGGAAATAACAAAAGCAGATGGCGAATTTGGTTTAGCTACACAAACTGAAAATTATATTAAAAGTAACGATTCCAGACTTGCTAACTTGCTTTTAGGTAGCAAAACCACTGCATATATTATCAATAAATATCAAAAACTTCTTGATACATCAAAAGAACTTCCAATTTCTTTATTTCCTAAGAAAATACTTGAAAATCATACTAGTGTTGTTGGAGAAAAACTAGGTAGCAAATTATTTAACTTACCTTTTGATGTCTCAGATACCAACGGATTTATATTAAACATTGACTTAATGAATAAGATGTTAGACTTAATGCGACAAGCAGGAGCAAATATCGACCGAAATGGAAAACTTTTTGATACCTTAAATGAATATAAAGATAAAGGAAATCACATCCCTGATGAATCAGTAATAAATTTCTTAAAAATAAAACCAGATTCATTAAAAGGTTACGCTATAAATTCTAAAACTTTCCAAGGGGTTGAATCGCTTTTTGAACTAGCACACAAGTTTTATGATTCAGTTGAAATAGATAATGATAAGGTTGCTAAATTCAACAAACCTATTATCCCTTTACAAGTCTTTTCAATCGATTACACATTAGATGAATTTTATAAAGTGCTAAATAATAGACTTAAAGGTAAAAAACTTTGACAACTAAACTCCACAAATGGTCAATATGATCAAAGTAAAATTACTTTTAATTTAGCAACAAATAAGAAGATGCAAGCTGATTTTATCGATGTTTTTAACGAATTTGTTAAAAACAAATTAACTATTGTACAAGCATCAAATGACAAAAATGTTAATGATGTTTTATTTAGAGATGTTAAATTTGAAGGAAAAAGCGAATCAAGTTCTTCACATATGCGTCAATATCAGGTAATTTTCAGCATCTTTGCTTCTGTTTCATATGAATACACATTTAATTCAAAGACTATTAGATATTTTAATAAACCAACTGCTGATGTGTTAGCAAAGTGAACCACAAGCGATGATGTTTATTTACAACAACAAGTTTTAAAAAATAAGGCAGACGATGATTTTGCAACCTATATCGAGGGTGGATCATCATTAGTCCCTATTTCAATTGATAATGGTGGTGATGAAGATAAAGCAACTACTATGTTTATTAATTGACTTTACAATGGAAAAACTACTTGAAATAATAAGGAAATTAATGTCCGTGACTTAATGACACAATTAGCTGCTTATGTTATACCTTTAAATAAGGATTTAGAACGTGGAATCAGTTTTTATGAAAATGCTGAAAAAACCTTAAAGGATGAAATTGATGCTAATGAAGCAAAACTCAAAAATCAACCTAATAAAACCTTAGATGATCAAACTGAAGAACTAAAAACAGAGACACATCACCTTCATTCAGGAGCATTGTCGTTCACATCTTTAAAAGAATTTGTCGATACAGATGTAGCAAAATTATTTGATTTACCAGGTAATGAAACTACCTCAAAAATCGATGCTGTAATTAAGGAATCATTAATAAATTCAACATTAAACAAAAATCCATCTTTTAAAACAGGACAGCAAGTTTTAGATGAAGTTCTACAAATTATTTCAAAAAATCAGTAATAAGATTGCACTATGTGCAATTTTATTTTGCTAATTCTTTTATTTATGATTTTGCATTATAATATAGCAATAATCCATAAGGAGTTATAATGAAAAAGTTACTGAGATTTTTATCAATCGCATCATTAGCAACATCAGCAGTTGCTATTAGTTGTTCAAATGCACAAAAACAAAGAGAAAGTAAAATTCTTTTTGCTACATCACAAGGTGATTATTTTCCTTTGATTATGGGACTAAAGGAAATTATCCCTTTGTATAATCAACAAATGAAAGACCAACCTAATTTTCTTCCTGTGCAACTACTAACTAGCAATGACACCAAAACTAATTCAGAATTAAAATTAGCAGCTCAAAATGCAGAATATATCAAAAACGATGATAGCAAGCTAGCAAACATTTTTTTAGGTAACCAAGCAGGTGCATTTTTAATTAATTCATATAATAAACTTTTGGATGTTTCAAGTGTGTTACCAGTTAGTTATTTTCCAAGCAAACTTGTTACAACTCACACTAATTTAGCTGGCGAAAAAATTAATAATACTCGTATTTATAATCTTCCTTTTGATGTTACTGATATAGATGGTTTTTCTATAAATATCGATTTGTTAAATAAAGCATTTGAATTTTTAAAACAAGCTGGAGCAACTATTGATGAAAATTCAAAAATATATCAATATGCTTTGCAGCACAAGGATTTAGGTAACCAAATACCAAGTAATTCATTAATCAACTACTTAAAAATCAAAGACGATACCAATTTAAAAGGTTATATAATTAATGATGCTACATTTAACGGGATAGAATCACTTTTTGATCTTGCTCGTAAGCTTAAAAGTATATTAGAATTTGATAAATCAAAGGTTGAAACAAGCGATCAAATTGATGATTTAGCGATTTTCACAATCGATGAAAGAGATGATGCATTTTTAAAAGTTTTAAATAACAAACTACAGGGCAAGCGAATTTGGCAACTTCAAAAAACTAATGATAAATATGACTTTTCAAAGGTGAAATACAATCTTGAAGATGCTAACATAAAAAAGGCATTTATAGATACATTTAATGAATTTGTCGCTCTAAATCATAATGAGTATTTAAATAATGCAGTTTTTCAAGATATAAAATTTGAAAACCAAATGGATGAATGAGGTTCATGAGCATTGCGTGATTATAAAGCGATTTTTTCTTTTGTAGCTAATGTAGGTTATGAGCAATCTATGGATAGTCCAATTTCCAGATTTTTTTATTTAAGCAAAGATGATAAAGAAAAATATAAAAAATGAGCTCAAAGAGATGATATTTATTTACAGGAGCAACTTACTAAAAACAGAGCAAATGATGCTTTTTCCACATACATCGAAGGTGGATCAAATTTAATCCCAATTTCAATTGATAATGGAGGAAAACAAGATAATGCAACTTTATTATTTTTAAAATGACTTTATCAAGGAAATGTAAATTATAATGGTGAATACATTAAGGTTACTGATTTATTAGCACAAAAAACTGGTTATATAATCCCACAAAAAAGTCAAATTGAATCTGCATCAGATTGATATGTTCAAAGACAAACTATTTTAACTAATAAATTAAAGTTACTTAAAAATCAACTTAAAACTAATTCAAATAATTCCGATGAAATCCAAAAACAAATTGATAAATTAAGCACAGAAAGCAATTATTTATATGCAGCTGATACAACTTTCAAAGGATTAAAAAACTTTGAAAACAGTAAAAGCGAAGATATTTTTTGAGTTCCTATCGACCAAACAACATCTGCTATTGTCGAAAAAATTCGCTCTTTACTTCTTGATTCTACATTGAAAAAGAATCCAAAAATAATAACAGGAGAACAAGCATATCAAATCATTTTAAATATGATAAAAAACTCATAGTTATTGTCATATTTATTTTTGTTTTTGTATATTTGGTAAAATTTATTTATGAATGGTATAGCAAGTGTAAAAAATCTTGTTTTTGTAAAACAAAAAAAAGAAATTTTAAATATCCCAGAATTATATATTCCTGAAAATAAAATAATATCGATAGTTGGGCCATCAGGAGCAGGCAAAACTACCTTATTAAATTTGTTATCTAAAATTGAAACACCAAAAAGTGCTGAAATCACTCTTTTTAACAATATGCAGACTGCTCAAATAGGTTATATTTTGCAAGAAAACTTTCTTTATGAGGAAATAAGTGTTTTTCATAATATTTATCTAAGCGCAAAAAACTCATTTGTTTGAAGACATGAAAAAAGGTTAGAATTCTTACAAAATTTTGATGCTAAATATTATTTATCACCTTTTTTACAAAAACTTATTAATAAGTATAAAGAAACAAAAAACGAAAAGAAAGAAAGATGATTATTCTATACAATATGACATTTTTTGTTTTTTAAATATATGTTTAAAAACCAAAATGCATTTAAAGTTTTACAAAAAGAATCAAAACTTAAGCAGTTTTTCAAAAAAGACCTAGATTTTATTGCTGATAAAGTAGAAATAAAGCAAATTTTAAAGCAAAAAGCACAAAATATCTCAGGTGGTCAAAAGCAGCGTGTATTAATTGCTAAAGCGATAATTAAAAAGTCTACTTTGATGCTTATGGATGAACCCTTTTCAGCTCTCGATGTTAAGATTAAAGAAAAAACTATTGAATGAATTTTAAAAATCAAGAAAGAATTTAATTTATCAATTATTTTAGTTACTCACGATCAAAATGATGCTTTAAAACTTAGTGATTATATAATGGTAATGAATAATGGCAGAATAGAACAATTCGATACAAAAGATAAAGTGTTAGAAGAACCTGCATCATACTTTGTAGCGCACTTCTTTTGCTCACCAAGATTAAATCTAATCAAAGAGGATGATATATATAAATATTTTGTAAAACCTAAAGATATTCAAATTTCCTTATCGACTGATTCAGAATGAATTGTTAGACAAAAGGAAAATATTGCTGATCTAACAATATATACAATACAAAATCAAGACAAAGAATATGTAGTTTCAAACACAAATTCAACATTGAATATTTTAGATAAAGTAGATGTAAATATACCAGAAAACAAAATAATGAGTTTTAAACATGAAGAAGTTATCGATCAACAAAACTAAATTATCTAATGTTTCACTTGCTTTATTATATATTCTACCTTTGTTAATCCTTGTAATCATCTTTTATATCTACCCCGTAGTGAATTTATTTCATGAATCATTTATAAATTTTCCATCAAAAACTAAGAAAATTTATTATTCTTATGGTTGAGATAATTATCGTCGTGTTATAGAAGATAACGACTTTCAGACAGGATTGAAAAATTCCACCTTTTTGTTTTTTGTACCTACATTTATCTCTTTATTTTTATCTATAATTGTTTCTTATTTAATCAGTTCTTTAACTTTAAAAAGAACTAGAAACTTTTTTTTAAAGTTAATTTATTCACAATTTTTTATTTCTGGTTATACAGTTGGATTAGCCTTTATCTTACTGTTTGGTGAAGAGAACTTGTTTTTTGGTATATTTAACTCGAAACGGAGTTTTCTTTACGGAAATAACTTATTAAGTATTAAATTTTATATGACGCTGTTTCAACTTTGACGATCAATGCCCTTTAATATCATTATTTTTGGTTTTATTTTTAGTCGCATTAATGTTAAATATGCTAAATTAATTAAAATAGATAATCTTAGATTCTGAGATCGACTTAAATATTTATATTATGTTGAATTCCGAAAATACTTTATTTTAGTTACATATACAAACTTAATTTTCTCTTTTTTAATGTATCCTGGTGCTATCATACCTGAAGAACGCATCGTACCAACTGGGGCCCATACACTTACAAGTTATATTTTTTCATTAATTAAACCTTTTGCAGGAACATTATCAGTAGATACAAACAAAGCATATGCAGCAAGTTTACTAGTAATTTTATACTTACTGTTTCTGTTTATAATAAGCTGATTAGGTTTATTTGTATTCAAAAAGACTTTTCAACTTATTATAAAGTATAAAGGAGCAAAAGATGTATAAAAAAGCATTTAAGGAAGCATTAATTATTATTTTAATAGTCATTTTAATCATTATCATCTTATTTCCGATTTATATTTTAATCGTCTCTGCCTTAATGCCTACCGATGATGTGGTTAATAAAAGATTTACTATAAGATTGAGAAAGTTTGATTTTTCTAATTTCAATTTCTTTAGTGATATTCGTTTTTGAAAAGCAGTTGGACTTTCTCTAAGTAGTTCCTTGATGCTTTTATCTATTCGTTTGATAACATACACACTATTTGTCATAGGTATTTCAAAACTCGGAAAAAGATCTAAGAAGGTTATCTTACTTATAATACTTATTTTATCTTTCATCCCTGAATTTGCTATATACTTATCATTAAATAAGGTGCTTAATGAACTGAACATCACAAACAGTTTAACACCTTTATCACTTGTTACAAATGGATTTTTCTCTTACTTTTTTATGTATAATCTACTTATCCATTTTGAAAAGAGTAAACAAAAATATTATAAAGCAATGAAAATTGATAATCTCACATTATGACAGAAAATATATTTAATTTATTGAAAAGAAATGAAAGAAACCTATATTCTCTTGATTATTTTTAGTTTTGTTTCTGTATGAAATGATTATTTATGACCAAATTATATACTTAGCGGAACAAATGATGCAACTGTCGGTATCTGATTTAGACAAATTGGACAAGTCCCTGCTGGAGGAAGTTTGCTAAACATTCAATCTGCTGGGGCATTAGTTGTTATTGCTATACCATTAACAGTTTACTTTATTTTTTCTAAGAAAATTGTTCGTTCTGTTTAAAATACTTTTAAGTCTTTATTATAACTTAAAAGTATTTTATTTATAAATATCAATATTTTGAATGTTTAATGTTTCTATTTTATTTTTCTTTTCTTTCATACCATTTTTATATAATGTAATAATAACCCCATTTATTTGGGTGTTGTTCGAACTTACAACAAATTTTTCTTTTTTACTTCCATCATCATTTATTTTAGCCATTATTTCAGCAGGATTTACACCAATAGCAGAATTAATAGGACCTACCATTCCGGCATCAGTTATATAGACTGTTCCGTTTGGTAAAATATGTGCATCGTTTGTTTGGACATGTGTATGTGTCCCACATATAGCATCAACTTTTCCGTCTACATACAAACCAAAAACATATTTTTCGCTTGTTGTTTCTGCATGAAAATCTATAAAATGAAAATCTGCTTTTTGGAAATTATTTGTTAATTCATCAAAGGATAATAAAAATGAATTAGCATATTGTTCTTGTCAAGGCTTAAACAGTTCGTTAAAACTTACTCCCATAAAAGAAGAAACTCTTAATGTTGAACCATTTATACTAAAAACCTTTGATCCAAATCCCTCATATTCATAATTAACATTAAAAGGTCTCACTATATCTGCTTTATTAATAATTTGCAATATACTTTCATCAGCTCAAACATGATTTCCCATTGTAAAACAATCAATTCCTGCTTTTTTTAAGCGATAATAATCTTCCACCGACAAACCTTTACGTCCTGTTACATTTTCTCCTTGTGCAATGACAAAATCAATATTGTGTTCTTTTTTTATCTTATATAAATATTTTTCAACAGTTATAATACCTGGTAACCCAAAAACATCACCTAAAAACAAGATTCTGATACTCATAATACATATATTATAAATGTTTATAAAAATAAGTAAGGCTAATGCTTACTATATTCTTGAACTTGACTTAGGATTTCATCATATATATCAGAATGTGTTAATAAATAATCACGTAGGTTTTTCTTACCCTGAGCAACATTTTGTCCTTGATATCCATATCAAGCACCCTTTTTATCAAGTATATCTTTTTCAGTCGCCATATCAATTACTTCACCAATTTTATCAATTCCTTTATCGAAGTAAAATTCACTTTGTCCACTACGATATGGTGGTGCAATTTTGTTTTTAACAACTTTAAATTTAATTTCAGCACCTATAACTTCTTTATCTTCAATAATTTGTTGTCCCTTACGAACTTCTACACGAATGCTTGAATAGAATTTCAACGCACGACCACCTGGTGTTGTTTCTGGATTACCAAAAATTACCCCAACTTTTTCGCGGATTTGATTAATAAAAATAATAGTAGTTTTATTTTTATTAAGATTTCCTGTTATTTTTCTTAATGCCTTTGACATTAAGCGGGCTTGAGCACCAATTTGTTGATCTGTCATTTCTCCGTTCAATTCTGCTTCTGGAACTAATGCTGCTACTGAATCGACTATTATTAAATCAATATTACCTGTTTTTGCTAAAATATCGACTATTTCTAGTGCTTGCTCACCACTATCAGGTTGCGATAGTATTAAATTATTAACATCTACACCTATTTTTTGAGCAAATAATGGATCTATTGAATGTTCTGCATCGATAAATGCCGCAACTCCACCTTGTCTTTGAATCTCTGCTACTGCATGTAATGATAAAGTTGTTTTACCACAACTTTCAGGTCCATAAATCTCTATGATACGCCCTTTTGGATAACCACCACCAAGTAAATTATCTAGTGTTATGCTGCCACTACTGAATGTTTCTACTGCTAATTCAGGAACATCTCCTAAAAGCATAATAGATTCTTTACCAAACTTCTTTTCGATTTGATTTATTGTTGTAGTTATAATGTCTTTATTGTTTTCCATTTCACCTCCAATATTATAATAAAATATTCAATAATACGGACCAATAAAGAACAAAATACAAACTATTTCACTGTATTTATCAATGTATATCTCATTTCTCTACCACCATATTCTTCTTCAAAAACAACTTTTGTAGCAGGTGATGGCGAAACATTCGGATCTGCTCATATTCTTGTGCTATTTACATATTTTTTTAAATCAAAATCTTCTAATTTTTGTTTACTTAATAGCAATTTTGGATATGTATAAATATATTCACTTAATTTTTTTCTTGTTATTGTCTTTTTACCACCTTTTTCAGTAGTTTCTATTTCAAAAGAAAGGATATATCCTTGTTTTGTTAACATAAATATTCTTTCTTCATAATGATATGTTGGTTTTTTTATAGAAACTTTTACATCATTTGCAATACTAAATAATTTTTTCTTAGGGAAAAATGATGGTGGGATTTTTGATAAATCATTGCATTTAAGTTCACCCTCATCCTCACATTCATCGTCATCTTCATCAACATCAGAAGCTTTGCTATTTTCTCCCTCCATATCCTCATCTTTTTCATCGGATTCTTGTATTTTTTTAGAGTCTTCTGGTTTTTTCAGTTCTTCTTCTTTTTGTTTTTTTTCTTCTTCCTCTAGTTGATTATTATCTTTTTGATTTTCATTTTGTTCATCTTTCTCTTTATCATCATCATCTGTTTTTTGGGTTTTTGGTTCATTGAATGAGTTCTTTAGTTTCTCTAACAAACTTTGATTTTGTGTTTTTTCATCTTTTTTAGGTTCAATATAATTTTCTTCTTTTGGTTTTTCTACAATCTCTTTATTTTCTTGCTTATCATCTACTATTTCTTTCTTTTCTTTAGGTATTTCTCGTTCTAATGGTTCTTCAATTTCATAAAAATTATATCTTTGCACAACAAAATCAATTATCTCATTATTATCTGCTATAAAATAATCTTTATAAATCTTTTGTTTAGTCTCTGCATCATCAACAACATCTGCTTTAACAAATTCATCTGTTGCGATATTTGGTGACTGCATAAATTTAAATTTATCTAAATTAAATAACAAAAACAATCAATTCTCTTCGAACAACACCCTTTTTTCATCTTCTGCTTTTTCTGTTGTAAAATTTCTTTTAGTCTTAAATGTTTTATAGTCAAAAGAACCTTTGTCATAGGAAGAAATGAAATTATTTGAGTATCTTAATCAAGTTTTTAAAGAAGTTAAATACTCTTGTGCATTAATACTCTTTTGCTTTTTAATATACTTTTGAATATCTTCATTATTATCATACAATTTGTGTAAAATTTCTTGGATATAGCCGTTTTTTATAAAGTTATCTCATTTATCATTTTCTGCATTTACAGAATTATTTACTAAGAAACTAACTTCATTTTGCTGTGGCTTAGAACAAGAAATAGCAGCAAGCACTGGCATAATAAATAATCCTAAACTTATAGTTTTTCTAACTCATTTTTTCATTCTTTCAAACTCCAAACATAAATGCAGGTTCACCATATTTTTGTTTTTTCACCATTACATCTTCAAATTCTGGATATGCATTAGGATATTGATGTATAAATAATGTGTGAACAACTGATGAAACTAGCGGAAGTGAAATGGTATTTGCTTTTGAACTACCAAAATATCAATTCATTGCTTTCATAGATAATTTAGGATTTTCAGTATCTAGATTTTCTATTAAAATTCTGAAAACCATCTTTCCTTTACTAATATAATAGATAACACTATTTCGAAATTCTACGCTTTCAATTCCTTGAATCTTATTATCTAAATAATTGTCATAAAATCTAAATGGTGGATATGAAATTTTTGAATCAATTGATTTTTTGTATTCTGAACTTGCTGTTTTCCCATTTTGCAGTCCATCATAGACATATTCGATAAATTCAAAATCGAATTTGTTTATATTTGTGAAAAAATAATATCAATTTTGGGAGAATATTTCATTTTGTTTTATCGCAAAATCTCTAAAATGAACTCTTATATCAGATAATTGTTTTATTTTATTTACGAGTTGTGATTCTTTTTCAATTATTTGTTTACTGTTTATTTTAGGTGTGAATTTTAGTTCCTTTAAATCTGTTTCGATATCATCTATTTCATCTTCTATATTACTTAACTGTTCTTTATATTTTTGTAATAATTTATTATATTCCTGTGACATAGTCAAAAAAGTCTTTTCAATTTCATCTTTACTTTGCTTTTGGTTATTTATAAATTCAAGTTTTTTAACCTCTGAACCTTTAAACAGATCATTTAAAATATCATTAATAATAGCATCTGTTTTCTTTTGTTTAATGTCATAAGGATTTGAACTTATATCTTCTTCGTTTGATATCAAAGCACTTAGTTTTTCGCCTTGTGAATAATTGGTGCAAGAAACAGATATCAAAGGAACTAAAAATAATGAATTTAAAAATATTTTTTTAACTTTCATCACTGTCTCCCAGACTAAAACGAGAAATATAATTATATTTGTGGTTTAGATTGTATTCATAAATGCTTCGATGTAGCATTTCTGAATAATTTTCTCTTTCGAATAATTTTGCAAAATTTTGGTCTGTAAATTTTGCAAAAACTTCTTTTTTTATTTGTGCATCTGTTTTATTTTCATCTTCATCTATTATCTTTTTTTGGTAATTAAATAAACTATCAAGTGATTTTTTATATGCATCTTTTCAACTTTGGATAAATACATCATAAACTTCATTGAATGTCCCTAAAACTCTTGTGGTTAATATTTCAGGTAATATAAAAATATGCTTTTGCGGTTGGTTATTGACTTGTTTTTTATATACAAAAACAGTCATAATTGAGCCATCGGTAAGTTCTATAAATAATATTTTTGTATCTATATATTTATTTAACTCAGATGCTGCTTCTTTGTATTCATCTGGTATCAAATTAATGAATCTTTGTTCATAAATTTTCTTAATTTTGAATTTATTTATTTTATACAAAAGCGAATCAGTATTTTTTACTTCATCATCTTTGTTTTTAATCATTAACTTTTCAAACAACAAATCCATTATATTTGTTGTTTGATTATTTAAATAATCACGATCATCTTTGAAATTTTCACCATATGGGTTATAAATAAAAGTGAATTTATTAATATTATTTAAATACCAAAACCAATTTTCATTTAACAATTTTGTTAAAACATTTATACCTTTTTTAGCATATTTACCAGTCAATTCACTTCGATCTTTCGAATTTACATAAATAAATAAAGGTGCATATGTTAAAGCAGATGATATATCTGATAAATAACCATTGTTTATTGAATTTTGTTCATTATAAAATTCGTTTTTAACTTGCTCGCTTGTGCTTTCATCAAAATAGTAACTATTAGCAATTGTTAATAAATCATCATTTTGATGAACTTGCTTTACTAAATAATTTCTGTAATCCACTTTACTTTCTTGTTTATTTGTATACGAGTTTATAAATTCGCTTTTGTTAGAGTTTATACTAACAAAAGCAGATACAAGTGATATCGCTGCTACACCCAAAACACTTGCTGATGTTATTAGACTAATTTTTAATCACTTTTTCATAAAAAACCTCTTCTAAATTATTTTCATTTGATCCAGAATACAAAATTTTGCCTTGATGAATCAGTGTAAATGAATCTACATATTTTTTAATTTCACTCAATATATGCGAACTTATAAAAATAGTTGTTCCGTTTTGGTGCAATTCTTTTAGTATTTTGAATAATTGATATCGTGCTGTTGGGTCTAAATTAGCAGCAGGTTCATCTAAAATTAATAATTCTGGATCATTCAGTAATGCTTGAATTAATAGAACTTTTTTCTTTTGACCTGATGAAAAATAAAAAGGTTTTTTGTTTTTTAGATCTAAAATACCGAAGTTTTCTAGCATCTGATCGATTTTTTGTAACAATTTTTCTTTTTCAGTTGCTTGTTTTAAATTTAACATCCCTAAATACTTTAAATATTCAAATGTAGTAATTTCTTTAGGGAATATAGTGTTTTCAGGAACATATCCTAATCTTTGTCTACTATCTGGTTTTTTAATGCTTATTCCATTTATTAAAACATCTCCTTGATAATTTATATATGATCCAATAATAGTTTTTATTGTTGTTGTTTTCCCTGCTCCGTTTTCTCCTATAAAAGCATGAAAACTTCCGGTTTTTACATCAAAATTTAAATCAAAAATACCAGTATTCTTCTTTTTTGAATAAAATTTACTTAAATTTCTAACTTCTAGAATATTCATTATTTATAATCCTTACGATAATATAATTTGTTATTTACTAATACCAATGCTGCTGATAAAATAATTCAAATCAAAAAGTAAATATTTTTTTCAACTACCTTTATATTTGTTCGACTTAGCTCATAAACATCTTCAACTGGTGTAAATAAATAATTGTTAGATTTGTTTAAATCATAGCGAATAATTATTTTTGAATTGTTTTTATCACCTGATACTTCTTGTTTTGCTACATAATCAGAATATCCACCTATATTGTAGTCAAAACCATCTATATTAATTGTATATGTATCAGGATCATAATTATTATTAATATCATTATGTAAAATTGCATCAAAAAGTTTTGTGTCTAAATAAGAAAAATATCCATAATAAATCAATGCAACTGCTAAATAAATTTTCTTTTCTGTCAAACTCTTTATTAACTTGTTTTTTAAAGAACTTGGATCCAATACAACACTCTGAGTTTGTAATCTTAATAAATGACTATTTTCACTATTTAATGCATCTGAAAGATATTTAAAATAGATATCCTTGCTTTCAAGTTGCTGTGTATTTTGTGTTTTATTAAGCACTTGTTGATAAAATTTCTGTGCATAATCATCAAATGCCAAATCTGATAAAAGTTCCTTAATATATTTTCACTTTAGTTCACCTACAATATTTTGCGAAGAGTTATAAACAAATTTATCTTCCGGAAATTCAGTCTTAAAAGTATCAGCACCATCTCTTGCATAAATAATATTGGTATTAATTAAATTATTGAATATAGTTTGATTTTTAAGTGCTGTAGGCACCAAAAATGCATTTTTATTTACTATAACAGCAGGTTGAATAATTTGAGAATCAGGATTTTTAACTTCAGATGTGCTTTTTAACTTATCAGTTACACTATATTGTTTTAGATTAGATTTAGGTAAAAGAATATAATTATAGATATAAGAATCCTTGTTTTTATAAAACAAGTATTTGGATAAATTGCTGTCTTGTTCATCTGAAAATGCATTAAAAATATTAGCATTATTAATATTAAATATATCCAGCATTTGATAAGGTGTAATTAAATATGAATATATTTGTCAATCTCTAGCAGATGCTTTTGAAGTAGCAAAAGCTTTATCAAGAAATTCTTTTTGATTTTTATTGAATTCTGAACTCTCATATCCATTAGGAACTATGTAATATTTATCATATCCATTGTTTAAATAGAATTTTTCTGCATTTACTCTATTTCCTGATAAATGATTCTGATATGGTAAATTTAAATAATATGCATAATTATTTGCTGTTGAAGTGCTTTTGGCAGCAATTATGCTTCCACCTATTGCTAGCGGACTAAAAAGCAAAATAGGTAGTGTTATAGCGACTTTTGTGTTGATTTTGTAAGCAATCAAAGATGTGAATGTTCCAAATAAAATGTATGCTAGAAAGAATGTAGCAAGACTTATAAAGATTAAATATCACATAATTACTAATAGTTTTAAACTTGCCAGAATAAATATATTAGAGAATATAATTATAACAGCTCAATATAGTCCAAAAACTATATTAGAAAATGTTTTTGCTCATATAATGCTTTTTCTCGAAATAGATTTTGATAAAGTAAGTAATTCTATCCCTTCTTCTTCTAAATCTTTATATATATTAATAGTTTTTATTGCTGAAAAGAAAACTGTAATTAATAATTCAACAAAGATTACTATATAAAAGGATAACATTTTTTGTTTTGTATTTATATTTAGTTGACTAAATACTATTGAACTTATTATTGAAATTATAATCCATATAATGGGTACTATAATTGTGTTCTTTTTCTTCAAAATTAATTTATGTATAAAAAATACATAATAGAAAAACTTTTTCATTTGTCTCCTTATATTACTTAATAGTAATATATTAATATTATAGTATAGTAATATAAAAAAGCAAATTATTTTTAATTTTATGTTTTTCTTGCTTTTTTACTTTCACACAAGCATAAAAAACATGAAAAAAACTACATATAAATTTATGTAGTCTTATTTTTCTTTGTATAAGCAATAATTTTTTGAATTAATTCTTCTTTTTCCATATCAGCATAACCAAAAATATTTAATTTTTCTCCTATTTTATGAAGCTGGCTAAGTGGCAATCTAATAAGTTTTTTATATTCTTCGCTTTCTTGTGGTTTCGGTTCTTGTGGTTGCTGTGTTTGCTGTGGATTTTGATTAGTAAATCCAAAAGGCGAAACAAAAGGATTATTACTTTGGTTTTGACTTGCATTTTGCATAAATTCTTTTAATGCCTTAGTTTGTAAGATAATAATAAATGTTTTTCTTATTCGACTTACTTCTCTTTGAACCAAAACAAACAATAACAAATAAATAAATAAAATAATTATCGATACAATAAATTTAAATAATATAATAGGATTTCCTTGCAAACCCTTGTAATTACTTGGAGTAAATAAGAAAATAGCTAATGTTATTATGTTGTATAAACTAATTAATCAATTAAATAACAATGCTCCATTAGATAAATAACCATAATTTTTTTCTTTCGTTGACCTTTGAACTGACATTACAAAAAAGATAATAGTTGAAGCAGAAAACACTAATGAAAAAAATGTAGTTGTAATATCTTGTTTATATATAGAAGTAGCAGCACCTTGAATATCTTTTATTTGTTCATTTGGTTCAACAGTTTTATTGATTGTTTGATATAAATCTACATAAGAATTATAATTAAGACCTACAAATATAATTTGTGCTAAATATAAAGCAGTTAATACAGATAAAAGTCCGATAAAACTAAAAACTCAAATATTAAAATAGTTTTTGTATTTATCTCAAAGACTCTGTGTATCAGCAAATTGTTCGTTATAATACTTCTTCATTTTGTCCTTTCTTTGCTTCATATATTTTAATAAATTCATCAAAATCTAAATTAGCTACATCAAATTTTGAGTCTGGTTTGCTATAAAATTCTAGATATTTTTTGGTTATCGGATGCTCAAATTCTAATTTATATGCATGCAGTCTTTGACCCTTATCATCAACTGATTTACCATACAAAGGATCCCCATAAACAGGATTTCCTATATGTTTTAAATGAACCCTGATTTGGTGAGTTCTGCCTGTTTCTAATTCGCATTTAACTAATGTTTTAGGTAAATAATCAATATAAAAACTCTTAATCATTGTAATATGAGTTATAGCAGGTTTGGAATTTATATTTGTAATAGTCATCCTTTGTCTATCGATGTTCGAACGACCTATTGGTAGGTTTAAAAGTAACTTTTTATCTTCTATTATCCCATCGCATATTGCTAAATATTTACGATTTATTTGATGTTTTGCAAACTTCTCGGATAATAACTGGTGTACTAAATTATTTTTAGCAATTATTAATAAACCACTAGTATCCTTATCAATTCGATGCACTATCCCTGGACGCAATAATCCATTTTCATTAGATAAATTGTTTTTAAAATGATACAAAAGTCCGTTTACCAGTGTTCCACTAGTATGTCCAGGTGATGGATGCACCACAAGTCCACTAGGTTTATTAATTACTGATATATATTCATCATCATATATTATATTTAAATCCATTTTTTCAGGTTGAACATGAATTTCTTTATCTAAAACTTTCTGTATTTCTATGTTTTGCCCAACTGAAACAACAAATTTAGGTTTATTTACTAAAATTCCATCTACTCAAACTACTTTTTGTGCAATCAATTCTTTTATATCATTTCGAGAAATATTAGAATTATTTGCTATATATTTATCAATCCTCTCTGTATATTTGACTGTTAAATGTAACATTTTCAAATTATACCAAATTTAAAAAAGTCACACGAAAATATTGTCTTAATGTATAATTGAATTATGTTAGGATTTTTAGAAAAAAGAATGCAAAAGGCACTTGAAAAAGTGCAAAAAAAAGTTACCTTAAACGAAGAAGATATTTTGGTAATCATGCGCGACATCAAAATGGCACTTTTAGAAGCTGATGTTAACTTGCAAGTAGTCAAAGAATTTATTTCTAAGGTTAAAGAAAAAGCTTTAGAAGAAAAAATTGTCGGTAAACTTAACCCATCGCAACACTTCATCAAAATATTGCATAATGAACTTGTTGAAATACTTGGTTCAAAAGTAAAAGAAATTCAAATTAGCAAGCGACCTTATATAATAATGATGTGTGGTTTGCAAGGATCTGGTAAAACAACTGCAACAGCAAAACTCGCTTACTGATTCCGTAAGAAGAAAATGGTGACTAAACCATTAGTTATAGCTGCCGATATTTATCGTCCTGCTGCTGTTGAACAACTTGTGACATTAGCAAAAGGTATTCAAGTAGATTTTTATGAAGAAGGTATAAATAACAGTGTAGATAATATTGTTTCCACAGCAATGGCAGTAGCAAAAGAAAATCAAAATGATTTAATCATCATCGATACCGCAGGTCGTTTATCAATTGATGAAAAATTAATGGATGAATTAAAAAGATTAAAAAAGATTGCAAATCCAGATGAAATATTCTTTGTAACAGATGCTTTAAGTGGACAAGATGTTATTAATGTTGCAAAAACCTTTAATGAGGCATTAAAACTTACTGGGACTATAATTACTAAACTTGATTCTGATGCTCGTGGTGGTGCAGCATTAAGTTTAAGATATATCTTAAACCTACCGATTCGTTTTATCGGAACTGGTGAAAAAACATCTAATTTAGACTTGTTCTATCCTGAACGTATGGCTGATAGAATTTTAGGTATGGGTGATGTTATGTCTTTAATCGAAAAAGCCCAAGATGTAATTGATGAAGATAAAGCAACTAAAATGTTTCATAAAATGATTACAGGTGATTTTGGTTTAGATGATCTTCTTGAGCAAATTAACCAGGTAAAAAACCTCGGTAAATTTTCTAAAATATTAAAAATGCTCCCCGGAAACCTTGCATCCAAAGTAGATGAAAGTCAAATAGAAAAAGCAGAAGAAAAGATGTATGTTTATCAAATTTTGATATCTTCTATGACAAAAAGAGAGCGTCAAAATCCAAAACTTTTAAAACAAGTTTCACGGAAAGAACGTGTATTAAAAGGTAGCGGTCGCTCTCCTCAAGAATTTAACAAACTTATTTCTGACTACGAAGCAATGGTAAAACGTATGACAGAAATGGCAAAATCACTTAAAAACGGAGGAGGATTGGGAGGATTAGGTGGAGGTTTTGGTTTCTAAAAAGTAAGTTCAATGAACTTGCTTTTTGTTTTTTTTGCAAAAAGCATATAATTTTTCAAATAAGTAGTTATGAAGCAAGGAATGAAAAAATTTACTGGTTGATCACAAGGAACCAGAGCAGTAGAAGGTAAAAAAGAAGGTGAAAACTTTCTAAAGAACATTTTAAATATCCTAAATATACAAACTCTGCAACTAACACCTGGAAATAAATTTCACAGTGTTAAAAGCGGATTAGAACCAAACAACTATATGTCTCCTGATTTTGTTATAAATTGTCCTAATACATTTAAAATTAAATTCAAAAACCGACCACAATATTTATTTTTAGAAAGTAAATTCAAACAAATAAATGGTTCTGACTGAGAGAAATTAGAATCTAATTTTGGATATCATCATCACTTTTATAATAACTTATCAGAATTATTCGGTCAAGATATAAGAATTCAAACAATTGTTATATTGGTAGGTTTTTGAAAAATATTACAGAAAAATTATTGAAATTTTATAGATTATTACAAAAGCACATATGGTGAATTTGTCATATTTGATTTTGGTTTCAAAGAAGATATTTATACCTTTGCAAGACTAATGGATATTAAATTAAACAAAGAACAAGAACAAAAAATTGAAGAAGCTTGAATAAAAGTACACAAAATAGATTAATTAAAATTCTTTAAGATTTGATAAATTACACCAGCAGGAATGTGTGATGTTTCATTTGCTTCCCCTATTTGCTTTGTATTAAAATCACCAATAGTTTTTAATGCATATTTTTGTTTAGTTAATTTTCCTAATGTCATTGAAGTTTTCTTTAGTGATGAGTGTCCTTTATCCCCAATTTTATAACCTATATCAACATATCACCTACGATAATATTTATAGCATCCAAATTCATCAAGAACTTTTTTAACATGTCTAAAATCACCTGACCCATTAAGGTAATTTTTCTTATATTCAACATTTTCAATTCATTTATCATAATATTCTTTGGACACTTCTTCTCATTGAGTTTCATATGTTCTAGGTCTGCGATCTTTTTTTAATTCTATTTTTATATTTGAATAAAAGCATCCAGATTTATTTTGTGGAAAATCATATGCACCATAGCATGCAACATTTTCATAACCATTCAATCCCAAATTTACTCTTAAAAATTGAAATAACATCGAACTATCAGGATTTTCTATATATCAATATTTTGGTTTAAAAGTTTTTATCAAATTCACGGAATTGACTGCGCATTTTTCACCTAATCTCTTTATAAAAAGTTGTTTTGGTCCGTTAAGTCTTTTAGTAAAACCAGATTTAAGGTTTTCAAATTCTTCCAAACTTCTTTCGATAAGTTTGGAATTTTTGTCACCTTTTATTTCTTGTTTTCAAAAACAAGTTCCTCCTCCAACCATTGATAAAACCTTACTAAAAGACTGACACAATGTTGAACTAAGAATAATGTCAGGTTTTTGTATAGTGTTTTCTTTAATTAATTTATTAAAATCACTGATTATTGAATCAGAACTTAAATCGATATCTATATAAGTTTGGAAATTATAGTCAGTTTGACCACGAAAACTTTCTTTATGTGTTTTAACAACATCGAAAGTATAAACTTTGTAATATTGATCTAAATTATATTCTTTTATTGCTCTTGATACAGAATTGCAACCACCACCAAATAAATCTCAAATAATTTTCTTATTAAATGATTGCATTTTTCTCCTTATATTTATTTTATCAAATTCTTTAATTTTGCTTTCGTTAATCTGTATGCTTCTGAATATTAATTATTTCAATATTTTGCTCTTTTTTAATACTATTTTTATAAAAATCTAATAATAAGATATGATTATTTAATATATATGAAAGGATTTGATGGCAAAAATATTATCTAGGAAATTGTTAATAATTCTTATCTTACTATTTACTTTCTTTTCAACTACATCTACCTTTTTATTGGTATATTTTACTACAGAACTAATAAGTCTACTACAAGAACAAAACCAACAATTTTATACAGATTTATATGCAGATATATCATTAATTTCTATATTTTTAATAAGTAGTATTATCAATGTTTTTCTTAGAAATAAGTTAGATAACGATATTTCAAAATTAGTAACGAATAATATTGTAGACAAAATCTTTAGTGTGCCAAATATAGAGCTTTCAAGTTCAAAATCACAAGAAAATATCAATTGAATTAAACATAAAATCCCAGAATTTCGAAGTATTGTTTTAAAAACTTCATTAGATGCAGCAACATCATTTATAGTAAATATTGGAACATTATTAGTATTAATTATCTTAAGTTATGAACTTGCTCTAATTGGTATAGGTGCACTTATATTACTACTTATTTTCCCTTCCTTTTTAAATCTAATAATTAATAAACATAAGCATACAAATAACCAAAAAGAAACAAGATTTTTAAACTCTCTACAAACAACTTTTAACGGATTTAGACTGTTTTACTACTTAGGGAATGATAGTCACATCATTAAGTATATAGATGAAATTTTGAAAAAGTGAATTATAAGAATAGATAAAGATCATTCTAAAATTAATATTATTGAGACAATTAACAATGCATTTACTTTTCTTATAGGACTCTTTTTAGTTTTTATTACAGGTTTTTTTATAGCCAACCAACATCAACCAGTTGCTATTATTTTTGTACTACCGAGTTTCTTTATCGCTTTTTCATCAAATATTCATAATTTAATTAAATTAAATTCAAAATTAAATGAATATAAAAGTTTTTATAAAAAATTTAATTTTGAATTTAAAGATGTACATCACGATTTTTCTAAAATTACTTTCGGTTCTATAAGTATTAACAACTTAACTTATCAAAATAATAATCACACAATCTTAAATAATATAAATTATGAATTTATCAAAGGTAAATCCTATGCAATAATAGCAAATGATAAAAATACTAGAAACTCATTTATCAACATACTTTTAAAACAAATAAATACATATAATGGACAAATAAGTTTTGATGATAAAAATATAAATAATATAAATACAGCTCAATTTCTTAAAAGTATTAGTTATATAACTTCCCATTATAAGCTTTTTGATGATAGTCTTTATAATAACATTACACTATGAGAAGAAAATCAGGTAAATAAGGTTAAAGTAGTTTTAGATATTGTAGAACTAAATAACTTTGATATTGATATGCAAATATCAGAGCAATCGCTAAATCGCAGTCAAAAACAGAGAATACACCTTGCTAGAGGACTTTGTGAAGATAATTCTATTATTATCTTAGATGATGCTTTTTCAAATGTTGAAATGAATTATTTAAATAAGATTTTTAGTTATCTTAAAACAAAAAATATTATCATCATCCATTCAACGGGTAGTATCAAAAATCTAAATCACTATGATTTTATTTTAAATCTTGATAATCAAACGGAGGAATATGAAGAAAGTATTTAAAGATATTAAATCAATATTTATATTTTTTACTCTTTTATCTATATTCATCTCTTTAATTGCTATTGGTATTACTTTTTTAGAAGGATATGCAATTGATGCTTTATTAAAAAGATTTGAAGTAATTAAAGATCACGAGATATTGAATTTTGTTATTTTATTATCTGTTGTATGCTTAGCTTATTTTATTTCTTTAATCGGTAAATATTACTATCAAAAAATAAACAATAAGTTTGTTTTATATATATCAAAATCAATTACCAGCAACCTTTTCTCACAATTTAAAGATGCAAGTATCAAAGTAAAACAAACTTACTGTGTACAAGATATTTTTAAAGAAATAATCGATCAATCAAAAACTATTGATATTCATACTTTTATCCCTTTATCACAATCGATTTCTATTTTATTTACTTATTTAGCTATCATAATATTTTTTGCTATTACAAACTGAATTGCTTTAGTCTTACTCTTGGTAGTTTTAAGTTTTTGCTCGATAATCTATCTTATATTTGCTAAAAAACTTAAAAAAAATTCAAAAGAGAACAATGTCGCTTTTAAGCAACTTATAAATAAATTATCCTACTATATGAAAAGATATCCAGTTCTTTATTTTGCAAATAAAGAACATCTTATCAAGGAATTTATGCAACAAGAAATTTATAAATATTATCAAGCGAACTATAAATATAATTTTATAAATTCTATAAATGATAGTTTTATTAAAATTGTCCTAGAATTTGGTTCTTTCTTAGGTTTGGTTGTTTTAGGAACATTATATTTAAATCAAAATCCCTTTACATCAATTGGTTCAATTTATATATTTAAAAAAGTTATTGAATTATCTAAGAATCAATTACCTTTATTAGCAAATAATATAAAAGTATTAACGACATATAAACACGAATTTACTGTTTATAACTTTCACCATGGAGATTCTAAGAATTTAAGTTTTTAAGTTCAAAAAAATCAATTTAATTTTGTAAAATTTAATAATGGAACACAAAAAGATAAAAAACTCTTTTTCACGCGAAGTAAAAAAGGAAATAATAAATCTAATTAAAAGAGATAATGAATTTGTTGCTTTTTTAAATGGCTTTATTTTTTCTAATGCGATTATGTCCGAAACCGAATTTGTTTTAAATATAAGAAATGAATATATTTTTGAAAAACTTGTTAAAAAATTTGAAAAAAAAGGTTTAAAATTTACCCCTAAACAAAGTAAAATAAAAATTAACAAAAAAGATTTTCAAATAAATTTTGAAAATGAAATGAACCAGCAACCTTCTTTCTTTTTTGCTGGTGTTTTTGTTGGTGGAGGAAGTATTTCAGATAAAAACTCTACTTCATATCACCTAGAATTAAAGACAAATTATTCAGAACATATAAAAACCATAATTGATAAACTTAATAAATACGAATTTGAATTTAACATACTAGAAAGAAATTCAAAATTTATTGCTTATACTAAAAAACTTGATAATTTACTTGATTTTTTATCTGCAATAAGTGCTAAAAAATCTTGATTTTCTTTACAAAACATTAAGATAAATCGCGATATGGAAAATTTTTCAAATCGGCTGAATAATATTGATTTTTCAAATTTAAAGAAAGTTACAGATAGTGCAAAAAAACAATTCGATAACATTTGCTATATATATAATAATAATTTAATGAACCTTTTTGATGAAAATCAACTTATAGCATTTAGAATAAGAATGGAAAATCCATGGATTTCATTAACTGATATAAAAAATACCCTAGAAGAACATCACAATATTTATATATCAAAAAGTGGAATTAGTCATTGATTTAGAAAGTTAGATAAAGTCGCAAAAGAAAGTCAGAAATAAGAGAAAAATATAATAAATTTTTTATATTTTTGTAATTTAGATATATGCTTTTTCGGAAAATTAAGATATTATAAATTTTAATACTTAATACCAGTTAAAAAAATATATTAATTTCTTTTGTTATCACTACACAAAAATACAAATATGATAAAATATAGAAGCAATAAATTTATTTAATTGCAGAAAGTAGATGAAATCTCACCTGATGGTCATAGCCTTGGGTTTAGCTACAATTAAATGTATCAAACTTCTGATACTTTTAAAGTAGGAGAGCGAATCAAACTTTTTTATAAGGAGACATTATCATACACGACAAAAGAAAAAAACCTACTTCAGAACATTATGTTAACAAAGACATTCCATTTCCAAAAGTTTTCTTAATCGGAAGTGGTGGTGAGAAATTAGGTGTTAAATATACTTCTGAAGCTATTGAATTAGCAAGAAACGAGAAAATGGATTTAGTTTTAATCAGTGTGGAACCTAAACCTATCGCTCGAATTTTAGATTACGGAAAATTTAAATATGATCGTAAAAAGAAACAAAAGGTTATTAAAGAAAAACAAACAACCATTCAAAATCGTGAAATCCGTTTGACTCCTATGATTGGTGAAAACGATTTAACTACCAAAGCAAAAAAAGCTCGCGAGTTTCTTTTTAAAGGTGATCGTATTAAGGTTTCTGTAAAACTTAGAGGACGCGAATTAGGTAGAAAAGACTTAGGTGAAAATATATTATGAAAGTTTTTATCTAAGGTCGAAGATATCGCTGATAAGACAACCGAACCAAAACTTGTAAATGAACGTTTCTTAGACATGAATCTCCAACCAAATAAAACAAAAATCGCTAAATACTTAAAAGAACAGAACCTAAATGCTCAGCATCAAGGTTCTATAGAAGGAGAAACAAATGCCAAAGATGAAAACTAAAAGTGCATTAAAAAAACGTATTAAAGTTACCGGAACAGGTAAGGTTATGAGAGAACAAGCCTTCCGTTCACATTTAGCACAAAACAAAACTACCAAACAAAAACGTCAAGCCCGTAAATCAACTCTTATGCACAGAAGCGACCTTAAAAGATTTAAATCATTGATTTAATCTTTCAGCTTGATATTTTATTAACTAAGAAAGGAAAATAAATATGGCAAGAGTTAAAGGTGGAACAGTTACAAGAGCAAGACGTAAAAAATGAATAAAATTAGCTAAAGGTTACTTTGGACATAAATCAATCGGTTATAAAGTTGCAAAACAAGCAGTTATAAAATCATGAACATATGCATTTAGAGACCGTAAACAAGTAAAGAGAAATTTCCGTAAACTATGAATTGCACGTATTAATGCAGCAACCAGAGCAGAAGGACTTAGTTACTCAAGATTTATTAACGGACTTAAAAAAGCAAATGTTACAATCAACCGTAAGATGCTTTCAGAATTAGCAATCAACGAATCAAAAACTTTTTCAATGCTTGTTAAATTATCTAAGGAAGCATAGAAAGCACAAAAGAGCAGATGCTCATTTGAGTCAAAATGCAATCTAAAAGCTACACTATAAAAATTAGGTTATTGTGTAGTTTTTTTGTATAACCACAAATTATTTTTCGATGATAAATTTACAATATTAACTTAACAAAAGCAAAAATAATTTTAAACTTACAAAATCATTAACCCTAAAAACTCATTTAATGTAGGATGTAGGCATGGTATCTCCCAATATCCTACTTTACTGCTTTAAAAACCGTTTTTTTTTTTTTTTGGGTTTTAATTTATAATATATTATATGAAACAATATAAAAAATTAAAACATTTGATTTTAGGTGCATCATCAATTGGTGTTGTTGCTGTTTCAGCAACAACTACTACAGCACAAAATCAAGATACAACTTCTGCAAGACACTATGATATTGCACCAGAAGTTCAATCTATTACTTATTTAAATAAAACATCCTTGATTTCTAGAGATGTTAATTTAGTTTATGAATCTAATATTGATCAAGCAACTAAAAATCGTCTAAAGGCTGCATTAGCATTTAGAAATATTACATCTTCAGAATCAAGAAATATAGTAGAAGGGAAAACTAATATTCTCGTAGGAATACAAGGTGATAGTGACACCTTAGTTGATGATCAAATTAAAAAAATTGATTCATCAAATGATTTTAATGCTTCTAATTTTGCTAAAAACGATTCATATGTAATTAAAACACAAGATAACTATATTGAACTTTTAGCTAAAGATTCTGATGCTGCTTATTTTGGTGCTACTACTTTATGACATATCTTTCAACAACTTGATGGATATAAAATAGAAGACTTTACCATTAATGACTATGCTGATATTAAAATGCGTGGAATGATGGATTCGTGAAAATTATATTCATATGCTCCGACTCAAACTAAGCAAGATATTATTAACTTAATGAATTTTGCATCGTTTTATAAACTTAATACCTACATCTGAAACCCAGATCAAAAAATCTTAGGAGAAAATAAATCAAATCGCAATCAAATTGATAGCAAACCTGGTTGAAGTGTGTTATACACACCAGATGAACTAAAAGATCTCAAAGATATCACCGAAGCATCAAAACAAAGCCATGTTCACTTTGTTTATACATTAGATGCACTAGGTGATTTTAATGCTAAAAATTCTTCACAAACATATACTGATGCTGAATATCAAAAAGATTTAGGATTACTTAAAGAAAAATTATTACAAATTATCAAAGATGGTGGAGTTCGTCATATTGGAATATTATCACCAGGTGAAGATTCTGTAAAAGTATTGCAGTTATTTAATGATTTAGTGACTTGATTAAAACAACTACAAACAACTTATCCAGATTTAAGTACTCAAATTTTATTTGAAGGTAAATATGGTCAAGGTGGTTCTGATTTTACTGATACAAATCACACATCGTTAAATACGGGATATCTACCTTATTATGCTAATTTACCACACGAAGTAATTCCATTTTTAATTAACGATGCATCAAAAAGATATATTAATGCTTTTACAGTTGATAGATATTCATCTGATTCATATAATATCAAACCTGTGTTTCACAAAACTTTTTCAGTTGATTTAGCAGATAATTCTTGACTACAAAATACCATATTAACTCGTGGAGCAGAAGATTTAATTAAGTTATCTAATAATAACAGTGACAATATCAATCCAGATAAATTTAGTGGATTGGTATTAACTGATGTTAATATCCATCCACAATTTTCTTTGTTTTCATATTATGATTTAGCTAACATCTCTTGAAAAATCTTACCTACACACTCAAATTCACGAAATGAAGCAAAGAAAAAGTTATACTACGATTCGTTTAAAGTGGTTGCATCAAATACACTCCTTGATACTCCAGCATCAATTGCTTTGCGACATGTTGCTAAATATTTATCAGTCGAGTATGCTGGACAAATTAATGTGTTTGGTGATGATCCTTTAAAAGTGGCAGCTACTAATTTTTCAAAATTAGATTTATATACAGGTAATCATTCTACTGAAGCGAATGCATATTTAGAACAATTAGAAAATATTATTTCTGAAATTCAGTTACTACAAGATAACAAGGATAATTCATTATTTTTAGCAAACATCAAAGATAACTACTTATCTGCAGTTAAAGATATGTTTTCAGCATATAAATATTATGTGCTAGCTTATTTAGAAAACCAAAAAGTTGCTCCAGTTTTAGATCGGGTAGTTAATTTATACAACATCGGTCAAACTTATTTACAAAATTTTGCAACTTACAAATATGGTGATCCAAAATATGGACAAGTGATTATTAAAAACTTAAATGTGGGTGCAGATGTAATGAAAAATCTGCAATCATATCTACAAGATATAGTTTCAAAATATCTTGATAAAGTTCAACCAGTAGGTGATGATGATAGTGATAACCAACCTAGTGTCATTACTTCAATGTCAGATCCATCTAATGCTTCACTTTCAGATATTTTTATCTTAGGAAACCAAAGACAACTAGTTTATAAAAATAATGGTAGGGGGGGAAATAAAATCAAAACAGGGGATTGATTTGGTGTTTCATTTAAAAAACCAATTCATGCTAAAGATTTACAAGTAAAATTTGGTTCTAATAATAATAATGGCAATGAATACTTTAAATCCTTTAAAGTACAATATCAACTTTATGGACAAAGTGATTGAAACGATTTGCAAAAAGATGCAAATACACAAAATCAGCAATCAAGTGGTTCAACTAGTAACAATTACACATTAAATGCTGGAGCATTAACTACCACTACCGATAATAATAAATGAAATATTAGTGTAAATAAAGATAATATATCTGCAATTAGAATTGTAGATACAGAACCTGCAAACACCCAGAGAAATGCTTGGTTTAGAATTTATGAATTTGTTGTAAATACTGATTCTGCACCTAGAATCGGGAAAATTTCAGATAATTTACAAATTTCAGAAGATAATGAAAATCATAACAGTGCTGATTCATCGAATAAACAAACTTTTAATTCTAATAATATAACCAATGTTCAAAAATCAATCTTTGATTTATCTACTAATATAAATAACTTTGCTAATAACAAATACATCCAATTTAAATTAGCAAATGAATCAGAAGTTACATCGGTAGTCATTGAACAAGGTAATAGTAAATTAAATTCAGGGGTGGTAGAATATTGAGATTCACATGCATCGAGCACTTCTAATAATGATGCTTCTACAACAGGTACTTGAAAATTATTTGGTAACATCCGTAGTGGTGCATATCAAATTATCCGTGGTCAAGCTCATGCTCAATTTTTTAGAATTAGATCAACAGATACATCACTAACAGGAACTTGAAATCTTGTTTCATTACATCTTTTCGGGCCTTCAAATCAGTTTTTATATACTGATAAAGATGATTCAAATAAAACTAATTTATTTACCACGAAGTTAAATAATAATGAATTTAACTTGTTTGTAGCAACCCCTAATTCTACAACTGCATCATCTTCACAAACTCAAACAACACAAATTACTTTAAATGATGACAAATATGTTGGATTAGACTTATTAAGAATGTATGAACTTACTAATATTAAGTTTAACGGAAATGCTACACTAGATAACAAAGTTGTTTTAGAAACATCAAGAAACGGAATTGAATGAACACAATATACAGGAACACTTGATGATAATAATAAGTTTGCTCGTTATATCCGTGTTAAAAGAGCAACAAATCAAACACCTTCTTTTTCAAATTTAGATGTAAGTGTTCAAAAACCTAAATCATTTGGTACATTGCTTGGTTCAAATGTGCAAATTATTAATGGTTGAGGTAATGATACTCGTTATTCAGATTCTGCATTAGACGGGGATTATACTACATCTGATAATTTTAAAGGATGACCAAAAGCAAATGATTATATTTTATATGATTTAGGTAAGCCTACTACACTTCAATCCCTTAAACTTTATGTAGATCCCAACACATCTGATTATCCACGATTCTTTAAGATATATGTTTCAGAAACAAATAGCAACGAAACAAATAACTGAGATGAAATATTTTATTCAGGGAACAAACAAGCTACATCTGATTCATCTACCACTGTAACAGGACCAACCACCTTAGCAGCAGTCAAAGATTTTCAATATCTTTTTGATAACACTCTATCAGATCAGAGATTAAATTATATGGTTAAAGTTGATCCTCAACGCAACAACTTTACCTATTTTGAAGCAGATGCTAGCAAGATTGCTGCATTAAATGACAAAAATATTAGATATGTAAAAATTGTATTTACCAAAGATATAAATGACTTATTACAAGGAACATCACATAATAAAAATCGTGGTGTAACAATTAATGAAATTGTAGTAAATGATAAATGAGATAATGTACCACATTCTGATGCAAGATTTTCAGGCACTTATTATGAACCTACTTTAAAGATTAATTCACCTAAATACTTTGTAGATGGTGATTATTATACATACTGAACACCTGCTCAAAATAATGGAAATTTAAAATTCTATATCAATCCACAAACATATAATGATAAAGATGTTAATGTCTTTTCTGATGGTAGCGCACAAGATGCAACATTTAATGCAATCTGATATAATACAACTACCAATAAAGAAGAAATTACTAAATTAGGAACCTTAAACCTTGAAGCACTGAGTTTTTCACTTAAAAACTCAGATAATACTAAAAAACTAGTAGGATTCCAAATTAATTGAACAGATAAAAAACCTTTAATTTATGAAATTTCTCCATCTCCACGAGAAACTCAAGACAGCGGAGATCAAACAAATAAACCAACCTTAGCAACCCTAAAAGAATCTTTAGCAACCGCTCCAACTGGATATAATGATTGAACTCAAGATTCTAAAACTCGTTTTGATAAAATAAAGACATCAATTGATGCGATGGCTGCTGAAAATGTTGCATTAACTGATCGTTCACTCCATCAACTTAAAGTTGCTGTTGATGCTGCTAAAGCAGGAACACCAGCAGTTTCGACAGCGAATGTTGCAACCTTAAATAACATCATCAACAGTGCATATTCTAATCAATCATACATTCAAGATGCCAACTATGCTAAATATCAATTCTTATTAGATCAAGTGAAACAAATGGCTACTAATCCATCAAAATATTCAAATGATGATTTTAATGAATTAAAATCACAGCTGGATGCAGCTAAACAAGGATTAAAATATTCTACATATAACCAACAAGTAGCTGAATTTAATCTCAAAGAACTTGATAATCTGAATGCAAATCACTATGATCCACAAACTTATGCACAACTACAAGAAACTAAAAAAGCACTTGAAGCAAAAATCAAGGATGGAACTGCTACTATCGATGATTTTGTTAAACTTAATGCTCAAGTTGCTACCAAAGTTGAAGAACTAAAACCAAATGATTTAGGAACTACATATACAAAGCTAGCAGATGCAATTACTAAAGCAAAAACATTTATTGCTGAAAACGCTCTAAAATTCC
>NZ_JBTHHI010000011.1:0-28502 GCF_054353835.1 Mycoplasma sp. 5912
ACAAATTTTTTGATATAATATCTGTCATGTGTTCTCCTTTGTTTTATTTCACTTATAATTTTAAAGGAGTTTCACTCTTTTTTTAATATTTTTTTAAAAAATCTTTTTTTTATGAAAATGACTCAGTTATGGATACACAACTTTTTTTAAGGTCCCAACTTTTTGTTTAATGAACTTTTAGATGATTTATATTGAGATAAAAGCATTTTTTCATCAATAGATTCGTCAGGTGGAACAACAGAATTCACAAATATTATAAAACCAGCAGATGGAATGTTTAATAATCCAAAACCAGTAAATATTATTAAATTATTAATAAATTTACATCCCAATATAAACCTTAGAATTTTAGACTTCTACGCCGGTTCTGGAACAACCGGTCATGCTACTTTACAATTAAATCGTGAAGATGGGGGTAACAGGACTTTCACACTTATTACAAATAATGAAAACAGCATTGGTAGAGATATAAACTATGAAAGGTTAAGAAGAATAAACACGAGAACTAATTTAAATAAGAATGAATATAATCTCACTTGATACAAAAACAACGATCCATATAATTCTAATTTAAATGTATATTGACTTGATAATGATGATTATATTGATATAAGCTTATTTTCAAACATTACTGTTAAAGAAATAGAAGAAAAATGAAAAAACCTAATTAAAAATTTCGGTGTACAAGAAACTAATTTTGATAAAGATGATTTACTTACTGAACTTTTAACCTTAAAACCTTTAATTAAGGATGGTAAAAATTAGTATGAAACTCATAAAACCACAAGAAAAAGTAGTAAAACAACTTTGTAGAGAAGCGCAAGGTCATCTTAAATCCATAAATATAAATGATGAAAATCCTCAAGGTAAAACAGTATATTTTAAAGCACCTACTGGTTCTGGTAAAACCTTTATGATGCTAAATTTCATTCACCAAATGATTGTATGAAATAAAACACATTTTAATAAAGACAAAATAATCTTCATTGTTACAACTTTATCTGTTGCCAAACTACCAGAACAACTAGAAAATAATTTCAATGAATATAAAAGAACCTTAATAAATAATAAAAATTTTCCAATCGAACGAATTGAATCTCCTTCAAATAAGAAAAATTATTCAAGAGAAACCAATTATCAGTTTTTAGCAGCAAATAATAAGGTTTTTATTATAGGTTCTTCATCTTATACTAAAAACACTATCTTAAAAGAAAAAAAGCTATTGAAAACCTTCTCGATGAAATTAAAAATAAAAATTATAAATTAATCTATATCAGGGATGAAGCACATATAGGTTCTGATATAGATAAATCAAAAGGAAATGCTAAAAAAGAACAGACTAATCTAGATGGTTTTGAAAATTTAGTGCAATCTAGAGCACATTTTACTGTAAAAATGACTGCAACACCAAAAGATTACAAAAATCTTATCGAACTAACTGAAAAAGATTTAATGGAAGCAGATATAAAATTATTAAAGACTCAAAAAGTATTTAATAAAGGATTAGGTAATTATAAAGACGGTGATATCGACTTGGAAACAATTTTAAATATCGCATGTAAAGAATTTAAAGAAGTTAAAGCAAGATATAATGATGCAAAAAATGAACCAGATTTAGTCGGGATTAATGCTGCAATGCTTATCCAAGTCGATAACAGCAGCAACATAGATTCTGATAAAAAAGATGAATTCAATAAAAATCTAAGCAAAATAAAAGAAATTTTAAATAAACATAACTTAAAATTTGTGCAATATTTTGATGATGATATTAATGAAAAACAACTTAGAACAAAAGATGGTTATTCTTTGAAAGATATTTCTAAGAACTCTGATAATACCGATGTAATTATCTTTAAAATAGGGGATTCAACAGGTTGAAACATCCCTAGAGCTTGTATGTTGGTGCAACTTCGTAATATTTCTTCAAGCACCTTACCTATTCAAACCATAGGTAGAATCAAACGTAATCCTGTACCAAAAAAGAATCAAAAAGAAAACTCAGAAGCACTAAAATACTATATTTACAGCAATGTCGATCACGAACGTGGAGAAACAAAACAGTTGTATTTAAAAAAAAGAATATAAAGATGAAAAATTTGTCACCGGACGATTAGAAAACTTTAATACAATTAAAAAAGAAAACCAAGCAGAATATGAATTAAAAGTTCAAAATCTTATCAAAAACTTTAACGATACAAATATAAAAACTTTTATAACCAGAAAAGATAATATTATTAATGAATATCAACAGAAAGGTTATATAGTTGCTGAAACAGAAAAATACGGAAACAAAGAAATTAATACTGAAATAATAGAAAATAAAATTGATATGGAACAATATAACTTGTGACAGATTGATAAAAACAGCAATTATCTTACTGGAAATATTTTAACTATAATAGATGCTTTATATCAAAGAATTGTTGATTTTTGTAAAGAAAAAGATAATACACCTGATAAGAATAAGGATGAAAATAAATATTTTGATTACATAATTTACAGATACATTTTTATCAAAAACTATCTTAATGACATTATAAATATTTATAAAGATGTAAAAAAGAAAATGCATGATGAAGATAAAATAGATTTTATTTTAACCAGGGATAATACTCTTCCTGAACAAATACCAGTATATATTGAAAATGAATGTTCAAACTGTCTTACCGTTCCTAAGGACTTTAAATATGCATACACAGATAAAAATGAATCAACAATTAATATAGGGCTCGATTCTAATCCAGAGATTATTTTTGCTAACCATATAAAAGATTTGATTAAGTTTAATAAGGATCTAAGAAATAAACTAAAAATATGAACTAAAAACCCTGTATTCGATGGTATAAAATTTGAATACCTTGATTCAGAACTTAGAAAAACATCGAGTTACACAGATTTTATTTTGAAATAACAAACACATCATATTTATATAGAAGTTAAAAGCGAAAACGATATTAACCCAGAAAAAACAGAAAATATTCTTAATGCTTACAAAAAATATATTGAAAAGTATTTAGAAAAAAATAATAAAAATAATAAAAATATCAATTTATCTCTTTTGGTAGCAAAAGTTAATACCAATGCCAATGATATTAAAATTTCTTATTACGGTGATTCAACCATTTCTTCTGTAAAAGAAATATTAGAGATAAATAATATCGAATTGGTAGATATAATAAAAGCAGAATTAGAAAATTCTCCTACTCTAAAGGAGAATAATGAACAAAACTAGTGTAAAGAAATCTAAATTACAAAAGAATTTAGATGAACTAAAGAAACAAGAAAAAGCTAGAATTGATGAGCTTTCTTCAACTGAATTTAACCAAGACCAAAAAGAAATTGCTAAAGAAATTATTGATAATATTACTAATCCAAATAGAGTGCAATATATCTCACAATTTATTATTCAAAGAGTAAAAATGGGTTTTACCTTCGATGCAGCACCTGAGTCAGATAGTAAAACTATTGCTATTTTAAGAAAAGATGATCAATTATCATTTAATTTTGATAATAAACCTCCAAAAGATCAAAACACCTTAATCATAGGTGAAAACTATGATGCATTAAAGAATCTCATATTAATTGAAAGACATAGACAAAGAAACGGATTAGATTTTAATTACGATGTTATTTATATCGATCCCCCTTTAATACCGAAAGTTCATTAAAAGATGGAAATAAATTAGCAAATGATAAAGAAAACATTGCAGCAAAATCATTTAGTTACCGTGATAAATTCACACAAAATGGTTGACTAAATATGATGAATGAAAGGTTAAAACTAGCAAGAGAATTATTAAAAGATGATGGGGTAATTTTTGTTTCAATCGATGATAATGAACAAGCATATTTAAAAGTTTTAATGGATGAAATATTTGGAGAAATAAACTTTGTAGAGAACTTCATTTTCGCTAAAACTGGTTCAAATAGTGGAAATATAAGAAAAAATGCTGAATATGTTATTTGTTATGTAAAAGACTACAACAAATTTGTTTTTAATGATAAAATAAACAATCCAAACGAATCGGATAGTTCATTGTATTCAAAAGATATTCCAATAAAATCTATTAAATTTCCTGTTGGTTTAGTATATTTTAAGGATTTTGACAACGGTATAATATATAAGGGAAATTATAATAATTTTGAACTTATTAACGATATAAATGTTCTAGAAAACTATAATACAAATGAATTTACTTTATCTGGGAGATCAAAATGAAGTCAAAAGGAATTGGAGAACAGAGTCAATGAGGGGGCATCATTTATTGTGAAACAACACAGAAGTCTTGCTATTCGTTATTTTGAAAAACATTCAAGATTCATCATCCCAAAATTATTAGAAAAAGATAAAACAGGTACAAATATTTACAGTAATAACGAAATGAACGATATTGGAATTAGTTTTTCATATCCAAAACCATCCAAACTTATTAAATATTTATCCAATATTCACCCAAACAAAAACTCTCGTGTTTTAGACTTTTACGCAGGCTCTGGAACAACTGGACATGCTGTTTTAGAACTAAACCGTGAAGATGGTGGAAACAGAACTTTTACACTTGTTACAAATAATGAAAATAGTATTGGTATTGATGTAACCTATCAAAGATTAAGAAGAATAAATACAAATACAGATCTAATTGGTAATGAAATTAATTGTAAGTGATATCAAAAAAATGAACCTTATAATTCTAATTTAAATGTCTACTGACTTAACGAAAAAGAAGATTATATCAATATAGGATTAGAATCATCAAACAATGTTAAAGATTTAAAAGAAAAATGACTAAGTCTTATTAAGAACTTTGGTATAGATAATTCTAAATTTGATTATGATGAACTACTAACTGAATTATTAACCTTAAAACCTTATAAAAAGAATGACTAGAATCGGTGTACTAATAATTAAAATACAAGAAAATTTCTTGTATTTTATTTGCTTTTGTTAAACTATATATATAATTATTAAAATAATTATATATTAAGGAGGTGACATGCAAGTTAAATCAAAAAAAATTAATATTAAAATTAAAGATATTCAAAACCTTGAATTCTTCATCGATGATATTAATGTTTCAGATGGAGATTATTTTAATTTAAACGATATTCTGAACCAAGATTTAAAAAAAATTACAGATGAAACAGGTAAAATCAGGGAACAAATTATACAAAATGAAAAAAATCGACTTACTAAAGAAATACAAGAAAATTTAGAAAAAACTTTCACAAGAGAAATAAAGAATTCAAAAGAATACAATGAACTAAAAAATCAAAAAGATAATGAAATTAATAAACTTATAATTGAAAATGTTGAAAAAACACAAAAACTTGAAAACGAACTTAGGGATAATTATTACAAGCAACTCGAGCAAGAAAGAGATAAGTTAAAAGATAAATTTGAAGCAGAAAAGAAAGATTATAAAAATACTATTTTAAATAAAGAAATTGAAAACATAAAACTTAAACTTCAACAACAACATCAAAAACAATTGATGGAATTAGAAAATAAACTTCAAATTTTAAATGTAGAAAAGCAATCACTTCTAGAAAAGAACGAAAAACTACTTGCTGAATTTGAAGACAAAAAACAGTTATCAACTAAACTTCAAACCGAGTTAGAAACCCTACAAAAATATAGATATAATAAATCAACCAAGGAATATGGTGAGGAATTTGAGAATCATATTTTTAATAAACTCGCAGAAGGCTTTGCTTTTTCAGAAGATGTTAGTTTTGAGAAAACCACCAAACATATAAACAATAGAAAACCCGATTTTAAAATAGATTTTAAAGATTTAAATATCTTAGATGACGATAAAAATTCATATGGGACTATTATAATTGAAGCAAAAAATAGAATTACCGAACAAGGATCAAGAAGAAACAAAGACTTTATTGAAAAACTCGAACAAGATCGAAAAAACTTTAAGGCTGATTTTGCAATTTTAGTCACTGAATTAGAACCTAATAGCGTTCTTTATATTGAAAAAATTTCAGGTTATAACGAGATATTTATTGTTCGTGATGTTGCTTTAATAAATCTTATTTCATTATTAAAAAACATCTTACAAATAAAATATTCATTAAATGCAGACAAAATAGAATTTAATAGTAAAAAAGTAATACTTGAGAAATTCAACGACTTTGTAGAAAAAAATATATTAAATCATATCGAGAAATCAAACAAAGAAATTGAAGGTATTATTGAAAATGCAGATAAGATGCGAAAACTTTTATCTAGCATAGAAGATAGTGCAAATAATATAGCGCATAAACATTTTTCAAAAATGCAGCGTAAGATAAGTGATTTTGGAAAATCAGAATTTATTAAGGAAATTTCTAAACTTGAAAAAGTGGAGCAAAAACTAATCGAGAAAAAGGATTCTGAATAAAATGCAAAAACAGCAAAATAAAGTTACATGAAATATTTTTAAACGCGTTTTTGGTAATAATCCTGCATTAATTTGAAATAACGATTCTCTTATTAGTGATATTAAACAAGAATATCAAAAGAGATGAAACAGAACTTGAGATAACATCGAAATAACTAACGAAGAAGATGATGAGCAATTTGTTAATTTTGATTATGAATTTTTCGAAAATCACGATATTGATGCATTACACGAATTAAATTTAGATTCTGTTAGTGATACAGAAACATATATAAAAGTAAATAAAGATAGTTATGATAATTATTTAAAAGATGCATTAAGTTGATATTTAAATAAATATAATATTCAAAATTCACAAGTTAAATTTATTTCATCGAAAAGTGACTATCAAACCAAGCATATCGATACATTAAAAGCTATCAAGGATAATGAAATAGATTTAATCTTTAACGGAACATTATATGATGTATCAGGCGATTTCGATTATGTTGCACCTTTCTTTATTTATCATAAATCCTTGAACAAATTAGTTTTATTAAGTTATACAGCAAGATGTAAATATGAAATGTATTACAAACATTTCTATATTTATCAAATTTTTAAGACAAACAACATTAATATTAACGATATGTCAGTTTTAATAATAAATCCCTGAGATAGAATACATCGTAAGGTACAAAAAGGTAAAATAAACTTTTATGAATCTTTTGCTGCTGATGTTGCAAAATCTATCCGTAAAATTTCTAAGGATAATCCTAGCACATATCAAAAACAGATGTTTGAAGCATTAGTAAGAACAGGTGATATTAATTTGAAATTAGGCTTTAACCATAATGAAAACAGCCATTTAGAATTTATTAATATTATCAAAAGAAATGGTATTTCATTTTCTCAAAAAACAGCTGACATACTTCATTCAACTGATGAAAAACTTTTTATTATTGAAAATCTTTCAAAAGAAATTACCATTGAATTTCGGTCTTTTAAGATATATAAAAAAATTATTGAAAAAGCATTTAATGAATTTAACAACAAAAGCAACTTTGATGCAATATATAAGTTTTTATCAATTGAAAAAGATAAAAAAATCGAATCCGTAAAAAGTTGATTGAATGACACTTTAAACTATCAAACAAATTCACAAAAAATATGAATTGATGAATGAAACTTTATTAATAAAGAACAAAAAATTGCTTTATATAAACTGTTTATAGGTCCAAATTTTGATGAAATTTCTTTTTCTTTCTTTAGCAAAAAAGAAAAAGAAAATTTAGTTGAATTTACAAGAAAAATAGAACTATATAATAAAAACATTAATTTTTTTAACTTAGATGCTTTGACAAAAATTCTCCCTTTACATCAAAAAGATGCTCGGATCTGTTGATATGATTATGAGGGTTTTTCTGACTTATATCCTCCTTTAAATAATATTGCTCCATATAATCAATTAGTAAATCAAGTTTCTGTTATTATAACTAAAAATGGCATTGAAGAAAAAGTTGAAAATATTGTAATAGATACAAAAGATTTAACTATATATAATTTAGTTGATTTAATCGATGTCATTTATTCAAATAAAGCAGATTGATTTGTTGTATATAACAAAAATTATGAAAATGCACGCAATAAAGAGATTAAGGATTTGGTTACTGAAAATTATCTAAACAACAAAGAATTTGAACAATACATTGATCAAAAATATAAAAGCATTCATTATTTTGCTGGTATGGTGGATTGAATTAATAATCACACAATTGATTTAGCTGATTGTTTTAAAAATTCAAAGCAAGAGAAAAACAATTATGAAAAAATTACTGCTTTTTACGAAGATGGTAATAACATAAAAACAACAAAAGTTGATAAAGATTTTATTAAAGAAAACATAATAACTACTAAAAAACTAATTCATATCAACTTCCTAAAATACTATTTTTCTATTAAGAAAATAGAAAAATACATCACTCATATGAATTTTGATCTGAAAAACAAAATCACACCTTATTCAGAACTTGTAATTCAAAAAGGAACAATGGCAATGGAAGCTGCTATATTAAGATATTTAGGCGCAACCAATGATGCTGTATGACAAAACAATATCGTTCCTAACTTAAAAAAATATTGTGAAAATGATGTTCGTGCAATGATGATGGTCTATGATTTTATAATGTTTTTATTTTCTAAAGCATACGATAATTTATCCGAATTTGAATATCAACTTAAAATGGTTGAAAATATGGAATATACAGTTATAGACGGAAAATTATCTGTTGCAACAAAAAGATAATTTGTGATACAATATCTATTAAATATATCGAGGTTAAATATGAAAAAAGTTATTTTAATAGTTATAGATGGATTAGGATTACGTAAAGAAAGTCAAGGAAATGGTTTTGCATTAGCAAATACACCAACCTTTGATAAATTATTTGCTGAATACCCTAATTCATTAATTCAGGCTTCTGGTGAGTTTGTAGGATTACCAAAAGGACAAATGGGTAATTCAGAAGTTGGACATCTAAATATTGGTGCAGGAACAATTGTGTATACAGGATTATCATTAATTAACAAAGCTTTAAAAGATGGAACTTTTAAATCTGCTCCAGCATTTGTAAAAGCATTTGAGGATGTTAAAAAGAATAATTCAACACTTCATCTAATGGGACTTTTATCACCGGGTGGTGTTCACTCATTAGAAACACATTTATTTGAACTTCTAGATGCAGCATACGAATATGGACTAAAAAAAGTTTCTGTACATGCTTTTGGTGATGGTCGCGATGTTGCACCTCGTTCAATCAAAGCATCAATGCAAAAACTACAAGATATCTGTGATAAATATAATTACAACATCGCAACCGTTTCTGGTCGTTTTTATGCAATGGACCGTGATAAAATGTTTGATCGTGTTGAAAAAGCATACGCATCTTTATTAGGTAATTCGCAAAATAAATATCAAAATGCTCTTGATTATGTTGATTCGCAATATGCTAATGATATTTCAGATGAGTTTTTTATACCTGCACAAAAAGCAAACCTATCAGCAGATTCATTTATAAAAGATGGTGATTCGATTATTTTCTTTAACTTCCGCCCTGACCGAGCTAGACAACTAACTCATTTATTAATTGGTTCGCCTTTATACGAAAATAAACCGTCACAACCTGTTAAAATTAACCAATTTGTTTCAATGATGAAATATGAAGGAATTCAAACAAATATTGCATTTGATGAAATGGAAATTAATATGCCTATTGGTAGGGTTTTGGAAGAAGCAGGTGTAAGTCAATTACGTGTTGCTGAAACACAAAAATATGCACATGTGACTTACTTTATGGATGGTGGAAAAGACATTGTGTTTAAAAACTCAAAAAGAATTATGGTTGATTCATTGAAGGTAGAATCATATGCTGATGCACCACATATGTCTGCTGAAGGTATTACCGATGAGTTATTAAAAAATGCTTTAGATTTTGATGTTTCTATTATGAACTTTGCTAACCCTGATATGGTAGGACATACTGGAAATCTTAAATCTACTATTGAAGCAGTAAGTTTTTTAGATACACAAATTAAAAGAATTATTGATTGAGCACAAAGCAACAATATCACTGTATTTATAACAGCTGATCACGGAAATGCAGAAATAACTGAAGATGAAAGCGGAAAACCAACAACCAAACATACAAGTAGTCCTGTTATGCTTATTTGCACCGATAAATCAGTAAAATTAAAAGATGGATGTCTAGCTAATATTTCACCAACTTTATTAGATTATCTAAATATCCCAAAACCAAAACAAATGGATGAAGAATCGTTATTGATTAAATAACCATATGCTAATGTAATTTATAAAAGTACCTAATTAATAGGTGCTTTTATAAATCAATATTTTTAACATATTTTGCATTATTTTCTATAAATTGTTTACGTGGTAAAACATTTTCACCCATAAGAATTTCAAAAATACGGTCTGCTCTTACTGCATCTTCGATTTGAACTTGTAACATTTTGCGGTTTTTCGGGTTCATTGTTGTGTCTCAAAGTTGAATAGGGTCCATTTCCCCAAGTCCTTTGTAGCGTTGAATTGTTATTTTTTGACTCTGATTAAATTTAGCAATAATTTCTTCTTTTTGTTGGTCATTAAAAGCATATTCTACCGTTCTTCCTTGTGAAATCTTATATAAAGGAGGTTGCGCGATGTAGATAAATCCATATTCTATTAAAGGTTTAAAATAACGATAGAAGAATGTTAATAATAAAGTTCTAATGTGTGCACCATCGACATCGGCATCTGTCATTATAACTATTTTATGGTATCTTAATTTATTAATGTTAAAGGTTTCACCCAATCCTGTTCCTAATGCTGTAATAAGCGACATTATTTCTTCATTTCCAAACACTCTTTCTTGTCTGGTTTTTTCTACATTTAGGATTTTTCCGCGAAGTGGTAATATAGCTTGGATATGACGATCACGACCCATCTTAGCTGACCCACCAGCTGAATTTCCTTCGACTATAAATAACTCTGAAATTTCTGCATTTTTTGATGAACAATCTGATAACTTACCTGGTAAACCTCCGCTTTCAAAAACATTCTTTCTACGAGCATTATCTCTTGCTGCATTCGATGCAAGACGTCCTCTACGTGCAGCTATAGCAATTTCTACTATCTTTTTAGCTAAATCGGGATGTTCATTTAAAAAGCGTTCAAAAGCTTCTGAATAAATCTCATTTACTGCTCTACGAGCATCTTTAGAACCTAATTTCGCCTTTGTTTGTCCTTCGAACTGTGGATCAGGGTGTTTTATTGAAATAATCGCTGTCATTCCTTCAATTAAGTCATCACGGGTAAAACGCTCTGATTCATTTTTAAAAATACTTTTTTCTTGAGCATATGAATTGACTAAACGCATTATTGAATCATAAAAACCAGATATATGTGTCCCACCTTCAATTGTTAGAATATTATTTGTATATGAAATTATATTAGAACGATATAAGTCAAAAAGGTATTGCACAGCTACTTCTACGCCTATAATAACTTCGTTTTGAGTATGTTCATCAATATATTTATATTCTCCTGAAGCATAAATAACATCATTATTCACAGGTTTATAACCTTCATCTACTTCTTTAACATAATCAATTATCCCATTTTCATATCGAAATTCTTGACAAGAATCGTCTCTTTCATCTTTAACTGTAACAAGTAAACCCTTATTAAGGTGAGCTATTTGTTTAGTATGATCTATTATTATATCTTTATCAAAACTCAACTTCTCCATTATTCTAAAATCAGGATGAAATTGAATTTTGGTCCCTGTCTCGTTTGGATCGCAATCAGCAATTACACTTGTGGGTGTTAAAGTTTGCCCACCATTATGAAATTCAGCAAAATAAACTTTCCCATTACGTTTAACTCATGCTTTCATCGAATCACTTAAAGCATTAACAACTGAAGCCCCAACACCATGTAAACCCCCACTAACTTTATATGCATTTGATTCAAATTTACCACCAGCATTAAGTTTGGTTAAAACTACTTCTAATGCACTTATACCAAATTTTGGATGAGCATCAGTAGGAATGCCGCGACCATCATCTTCTACTATTATATTTTCTTCTTTTGTTATTGTTATATGAATATTTTTTGCATATCCTGCCATTGCTTCATCAACAGAGTTATCTACAATTTCTCAAACCATATGATGGAGTCCTGATTTAGATGTGCTTCCAATATACATCCCTGGCCGCTTACGAACATGTTCTAAACCTTCTAAGTGTTTAATATTTGCTGCACTATAATCTTGTGTATTCTTTGCTGACATATTTTTACTCCTAAAGCATAAATATTTTTTAAATTATACCATTTTTGTTATAAATCCCTTGTTTTTATATAGAAAAACCTATGGTTTCGAGAAAATAGTATATAAATTTTCTTTTCAAAAGCCTTTTAAATTACTTTTTGATATCTCTTGTTTTTTAAGTAATTTTACATACATTTGCTTCATTTCTTCATTATATGTATAGTAAGGTGCTTTAGGATTTTTATCTTGAATATAATGAACTCTAGCAAGTCCTTTTTCTACTAATTTAGCATTAATCGAATTATAAAAATCATCTTTTGTTGATAAATATAAAACAGCAACTACCCTTTTATATTTATCAACTTGAATTTGCTGCATATATATTCTTTTATTTTCAATTAATTCTGATGTATATTGCTTTGCTTTCTGTGCATAATCATTTTCATATTTTTGTAGCTTTTCTTTTTTAAAATCTTTTTGAGTCTCAGGTGTATCAATTCCATAGAGCCGTATATGATATTGTTTATTAAATAAATCAGTTGCTATGATTGTATCACCATCAATAACCTTTTGAACCTTTATAGTAATATATTTATGGTTATTTTGTTTATTATGTTGATATAAAAATAAACCACTTGCAGATGCAGGAACAACCAACACACTTAAAAGAATTCATATTCATTTTTTAATTTTTTTCATATTCGCTCCATTTAAATTATTAATGATTTTTAAACACGAACTAAAAAAAGAACAAAAAGCGAACTTATAATCTTTTGTTGTTACCAGAAAGTAAAAAAATGCAGTTTACACTGCAAATCTCTTTATTTACTTAATAATAATGCTATTTCATCTTTGTAAATTGGTCCATCATCTGCTCATGGAGTTTCTAGTATAATAGGAATATTATCAAAATCAGGATCATGAACAAATTTTTTGAGTGTCTCGGTTCCTATTGTTCCTTTTCCGATGTTTGCGTGGCGGTCTTTACGAGAGAAAATTTCGTGCTTTGAATCATTTAAATGTATTACTTTGGTTCTTTCAAGCAGATTTCATCTTTTTAGCTCATTTTTAAAATTTTCATAATCTTGCAAATCATATCCAGAATCCCACATATGGCACGTATCTAAACAAACTTGTACTCGTTCTGAATCAACTCAATCTAAAATAAAACGAATTTGCTCAAAATTTATTCCAATTTCTGTTCCTTTTCCTGCCATTGTTTCAATGCAAATTACTACATCTTTTGTATTTTCAAGTATATATTTAAGTGAATCAACAAGTTGATCAAGTGCTTCTTGTGGTTCAAATTCTGTATATGATCCTGGGTGCAAGACTAATCATTTTAATCCTAAATAATTCATTCTTTTAATTTCTGCTATTAAAAAATCATTTGAAAAAGCATGTTTTGATGGACTTGCTGGATTAATAACATATGGTGCATGAACTATAATATCTTCTTTTGGAATCACATTAGCTCAATTTTCTTCATATTCTTGTAATTTATATTTTTCTACATCTACTCTCTTGGTAGTTTGTGGTGCTCCAAGATAAACCATCATTGTATTTGCACCGTTTTCTTGTGATTCTTTTACTGCCCCAGGTAAATAATGTGGAGCTTTAAAAGAAATGTGAGATCCTAATTTAATCATTGCTTACCTCGTTTTCCGAAGCATTTTGATTTGTTTCATCAATCACTTCAGTGTCCTTTTTTTTATTCTTTTTCTGTATATGTGCTTGCATTTCTGTTAAGAATGCTCCTGCTATAACCCCAGATGGAATAGCTATAATTGCTAAAGCAATCAATGCATTAACTGAAACTATAATTTTTGTAATTGGTGCATGTGGTAGTAAGTCACCATAACCTATTGTAGTTAATGTGATAGTTGAAAAATACAAAGCATCCACAAAATTCTTTACATAACCACTAGATAAATCTTGATAACTTTGATAATTATTTTCAAAATTTGCTAGGTTTGTCTGTAAATTAGGATGTTGTTGTAAGAATTTTTTTGTCTCTATTTCATTTAAATTTTTATAATTTAAAAATTCTTGTCACTGCTTAAAATCAATTTTTTGACTTTCTAATCAGTTTTTTTGCTCATTTTCTAAATATACTGTTTCATTATTTCATATCAATATCGCAAAAACAATTATCACTAAAATTACTAATAACAAAACATATGAGAGCACCTTTTTTTGTTTAGCAAAAACATCTATGATAATCTTAAACGGTGCAAAAAATGCCAACACTATAAATAAACGAATAAATCTAAAAATATTTAAGATTCTAAAGAAATTTATTGCTTTAGATAAAGCAGGTGAAATATGATTACTAAAATCCTCAATCACATGTAAAGACGTTAAAATACACAATAAAATAACAATCCCTGTCCCAGAAAAAATAAATTTTACTGTACTTTTTCACAACTGAATATCTTTATTTAAATTATTATAAATCCGATATGTAACTAAGTGTGCAACATAATCAAAGATAAAAAATGCAAAGGTAATAAGTTGTAATGTAGCAACAGCAGGTCCTCAATAAGGCTTAATCTCTTCGGTTGGTGAAACCAAAGAAAAAACTGAAATTAATGAAGCAAAAATTACTAAACCTACATAACCTAAACGAACAAAACGAATACGTTTAAGTTGATTACCTAAAACATCATCTAATTTTTTCGTTGACCAAACAATTGATGTGAAGATTGTTATAAAATTATCATAATGTTTTTTAAATTTTGACATTATCTTCTTGGTTCTAAAATTTCAATAGGAATTATTTTAGAAATAAATTCATGTGTTTCTTTATAAACTGTAATCATATCATCAATTTTAAAACCTATATTAGGATAATCAATGAATATTTTTGCTGAATAATTCTTCATATTATCATAAATTGATTGATAACCTATATCTGTAAATGTGTATTCACGCACCCCTAATGTAACAGTTAAAGTTACATAAACTTCGTGTGTTGAACATATAATATTTTTAATATTGTTCTTTTTAAGGTAATTATTCAAACGAATAATTTCATCAATTTCTTTTTTGGTACTTAGATGAAAATCATGAATTTCTCAACCATTTTCCGAACAAGCTCTTTCGTATCCTTGAATTCTTTCAGCAATTTGCGAATCACTAAGACGATCATCTTTAACAAAAATTGCTTTTCGATCCTTAGGGTGTGTACTTAACATTACTTTGTTAGTTAAATCATAAAAACCTTTGGTCACATCAGGTTTGATTCAATTTATCCCCCGAACTTGATGTCCGTAAACTATAAATGTTGTATCATCTGTTTTACGAATAAAGTCAAATAATTCTTTATCATATTGTGGAATAAATACAACAATTGATCCGGGTTTTCAAGATAATGCATATCTTATTGAATCAATATATTCGGATGTTGAACTGCCTGAATAAGTTGTATTTACTCTTCTTCCTGTTTTTGCACAAGAAATGGTAATTCCACTTACAATAGATGCATATAAATTTTGCGCTCAAATTGGCATAATAATAAATACCGAATTATCACGACCTCGGATTAAACGGGCTCCTTGATTGGGATAATACTCATTTGCTTTTACTACGGCTTGAATTCTTTCTTTTGTTTTTTTAGACACGTATCCGTTGTTATAAAACCTTGAAATAGTTGAAATAGAAACTTTAGATTGTGCTGCTATGTCTTTATATGATAATTGTTTTTTGATATTCATAATTTAGATTATACCATAAATGGTTAAATGTGGAAATTTTCCACAAGTTCTTTTTTGTAGATTACTAAGTAATTTTTTAAATACAAATTCATAAAATAAATTAAAATATTTTATAATTTATTATAAAACATAAACATAAAAATAATTCTTTAAATCTTTCTTTTTTATTAAAATATATATATGATAAAAGTTAATAACATAGTTTTTAGTTATAAACCTGGGATTTTGCAGCCTGCATTAAAAAATGTTTCATTTCACATCAGAAAAGGTGAATATATAGCTGTTTTAGGTCATAACGGAAGTGGAAAAAGCACCCTTTCTAAAATTTTAGTTGGTTTGCTCAAACCACAACAAGGTTCGGTTTCTATTGATGGTATCGAATATCATCGCACTACATTGGTTCAGGTTCGCAAAAAAATAGGTATTATTTTTCAAAACCCAGATAACCAGTTTATCGGCTCTTCTGTTGAAGATGATATTGCTTTTGGACTCGAAAATCGATGTGTTAACCCAAAATTAATGAAAGATATTATCTTAAAATGTGCTACACGTGTCGGGATGCAAGATCATCTTGAAAGAGAACCTGAAAACCTTTCTGGTGGTCAAAAACAACGTGTTGCAATCGCCTCAGTTTTAGCATTAGATCCAGATGTTATGATTTTTGATGAAGTTACTTCGATGCTTGACCCAAAGGGCCGTCATGATGTTTTAAATTTAATTAAAGAAATTCGTGATTCAAGACAGAAAACTTTAATTTCCATTACACATAATATGGATGAAGCAATTTTAGCTGATAAATGTTTAGTTTTTTCAAATGGTGAATTAGTAGCATTTGGCTCACCACAAGAAATACTAAATAATAAAGACATAATTGATTTAGCGAAAATTGATTCTCCTTTTATTTATAAACTTAGCGAACTTATTAAAGGAATTAATCCAACCTATAACGAACAGGAGTTAATAGACAATATATGCAAGTAAAAACAAACAAAATTACACATATTTTTAATAAAAGAACTCCTTGAGAATTTACTGCTCTCACTGATGTTTCCTTAGATGTTGCTGATGGTGAATACTTAGGGATTATCGGATCAACTGGTTCAGGTAAAACTACTTTAATTGAACATCTAAACGGATTACTTAAACCTTCATTAGGAACAGTAGAATGAACTTTTTCAACTGATATATATAATAAAAAGTTAAAAAACTACCATACAGAAAAATTTCATATCATAAACGATTCACAAAAACGAAGAAAAATTAAAAACCTAAAAGAAATACGTAAGAAAATCGGGATAGTTTTTCAGTTTGCTGAATACCAACTTTTCAAAAATACTATAAAAGATGACATCGCTTTTGGTCCTATTGCATATGGTGTACCTAAAGAAGAAGCATATCAAAGAGCTAGAAAATGTTTGGAAATGGTAGGATTAGGTTCAGAATATTTGTCTCGCAGTCCTTTTGAGTTGTCGGGTGGACAAAAACGACGCGTTGCTATTGCTGGTATCTTAGCAATGAACCCTGATTTTATGGTTTTTGATGAACCTACTGCTGGATTGGATCCTGTGGGTGTGGTAGAAATCTTGGATATTTTAACCAAACTCAACCAAAGCGGTAAAACCATTATAAATGTTACACATGATTTAGACCATGTCCTAGAAAGAGCAAGTAAAGTTGTTGTTTTAAAAGACGGAAAACTTGTGCGACAAGGACAACCTTATGAAGTTTTAAATGATATTCTTTTTCTAAAAGAAAACAATTTACAGCCTCCCAAATTACTCGAATTTGTCTTTAAATTAAGACAAAACGGATTAGATGTACCTAAGGTAAAATCATTAAAAGAACTTGCTGATTTTATCAATTTATCAAGAGAGGATAAATAATGAAAAGTATTTTTGGTCGTTATATCCCTGGTAATGGTTTTCTTTATAATTTCGATCCTCGTATAAAGGTTTTTTTAACTGTTTTATATATTATAATGGTATTTATTGCTAGTTCATTTATTGATTTATTTGTTATTTTACTTCCTTTGGTAATTATTTATCTAGCATCTACTAAAAAAATTAGACCTTTATTTAAGTTACTTAAACTACCTATTTTTATTTCAGTTGTTATTTTCTTAGTTAATTTATATATCATAAATTCTGAATCAGTCTATAATGATCACTATCATAATGAACTTTTTTGAAGTTTTTATACATCTAAATCAGATTTTACCACCCCAATCAGTTGACAGCAATATTATTTAGGAACTAACTTTGATTATTCAACACTTGTAAAAACATTTGGACAAAATGCGAAAATCCAATATGGTGTTTCTTTAAATTCTATCAACAGAACTTTAGCATTGTTTTTAAGAATTTACATAATGGTTTTAATTACATCTTTGCTTACCAACACAACACGGCCTATTTTATTAAATAAAGCAATCGAAGATTTGATTTATCCTTTAAAATTCTTATTTATTCCAACACATATTATCGCTACAATTATCTCGATCGCTTTGCGTTTTATCCCAACATTAGTAGATGAATCGCAAAGAATTATAAAAGCTCAATCTTCACGTGGAGTGGATTTTAAAAATGGTAATTTAAAAGAAAAAATAACCGCATTTACCACCTTAATTATCCCTTTATTTGTTTCATCTTTTCAAAAAGCGGATGATTTAGCAAACTCAATGGAAACTCGTGGTTATGATCCATATGAAAAACGGACAAAATATCGACAAATTAAACCTACTTGAATCGATATATTAGTTTTATTGGCATTTATTGCATTAGCTATAATAATAATTTTTAACTATATTTATTTTAAAAATTATGATTTTAAATTTGGTGCTAACAATACCTTCTCAATAGGTCAGTATATACTTCCAAAATGATATCTTGATTTACGGGTAGTAGGTTAATATATTAACAAAATTCATTTAAGTCTTTTATATAGTCTTAAATGAATTTTTAAATTAAATTTGATTATAAAAATTTTTTTATTATAATTTATACAACATTTTTAAAGTGTCAAGTAAAATTACTTGACAGCAAAGGAGGATATTAATGGTAAAAATAAGACTTAAACGTATGGGAAGTAAATTCAAACCAGTATATAAAATTGTTGCTGCTGATGCAAGAGCTCCACGTGATGGAAGATTTATTGAAGCATTAGGACACTACAATCCATCGACTAAGGAATTTGTTTTAAACAAAGAGGCTACAGTTAAATGATTAAATCAAGGTGCAAAACCTACTGACACAGTTGCGAACCTACTTAAAGCTCACAAAGTATCAAAATAAAATGAAAATCAATTTTTTAACCTTGTTTCCAAATTATTTCACACCTTTTTATCATGAAAGCATTATTCATAAAGCTATTCAGAATAATATTATTGAAATTAATGTTATTGATTTTAGAAATTTCAGTAAAGACAAACACCGTAAAGTAGACGATGAAATTTATGGCGGTGGCCACGGTCTTTTGCTTCAAGTTGAACCAATTGATTTAGCATTAGATTCATTAAAGAATCGTGGTGGTTATAAAATCTTAGTTTCACCACAGGGTAAAACTTTTAACCAACAAATTGCAAATGAATTATCTAAAAAGGATCAAATTACATTAATAGCAGGTAGATACGAAGGTTTTGATGAAAGGGTTGTTGAACTAGTTGACTTAGAATTATCAATAGGTGATTATGTTTTGACAGGCGGAGAACTCCCAGCAATGGTTATTGCTGATAGTATAATTAGATTGCTACCTAGTGTTATAAAAGCAGAATCACATATTAATGACTCTTTTCAAGGACAAGGTTTATTAGATTACCCACAATATACCAGACCAAGAGAATATAAGGGTATGAAAGTCCCTGAAGTCTTGTTTAATGGTAATCATAAAGAAATTGATAAATGAAAACGGGATGCACAATATACAAAAACATTAAAAAATCGTCCCGATATCATTGAAAGGATTCAAAATGAGAAATAAATTATTAGAAATTGTAGAACAAAGTCAGTTGCGTAATGATTTACCAAACTTTCAAACAGGTGATAATGTTCGTGTTTCAGTTCGTATCCGCGAAGGTGAAAAAGAACGTATCCAAGTTTTTGAAGGTTTAGTAATTTCTAAAAAAGAATCAGGAACAAGAGAATCATTTACAGTTAGAAAAATTTCTTATGGAATTGGTGTTGAAAGAACATTCCCTGTACACTCACCTTTAATAGCACACATCGAAGTAGTACGTTCAAATAAAGTTCGTAGAAAAAGATTATTCTACATGCGTGATCGTAAAGGTAAAAGTGCTCGTCTTAAAGAAATTAAAAGATAATATATCCTATCCTCATTTAAACCACGCTGTGGTTTTTTTATCTTTTTGCATAAAACTTATATAATTTATTAGTTAGGAATAAATGAAAAATGGATTTTTAATACTTATTTTGTTTTTGTCTTTTGTTTTTGCTTTTTTACCTTGGTATATAAACAAAAAGACAAAAAACAAACTTAGAAAAAGATGGATAAAAATTAGCATCGGAATTACATTATTAATATACTTTGCTGCAGCAAGATGATTTAGAGATATTGCTTTAATTTCCGAAATTACATCAGCACCTAGCAATGATTTTTATCGAAGCACTGTTTTGTCAAAATCACTTTTACTCGATATATGTCCGATGTTATATTTAATAATTAGCATCCTGTTGATAAATGAAAAAAACCATAAAATAATTTCTTATATCGCTCCGACAGCAGCCCTTTGTGGGTTTTTAACAGTTATTTTTGTTCCTTATACTGAACCACAAGCATCAATAAATTTATGATATATTTTTATCGGTACATCATTAAACAAACTTTATTTTATGTCGCACTTTATTATATATGTTATAGGAGTATATTATTATATATCCTATCACGATAATAAATACAAAGATATAATTTACACAAATATATTCTTCCTTATTCAACTTATATATACTACTATAATGATTTTTGAACTTAACATAACACACAATGCCTCTGGTTTAGTAAATCAGGATTGACAATATGGAGGAGAATTTTACACAATTGCCTCTATTGTACCTATTCCAATTCCATATATTGCAATAGTATTTCACATAAGCATTATTTTCTTAATTTCTTCTTTAGTGTTTTTTAAGGTTTTTCTTTATAGAAAATGACAAAAATTTCTACAAAGAAAACAAGAAATTTTACTTCAAAAAATATAAAATACATAGATTTTAGATGTTATAATTTTATCTATTAATAAATAGATAAAAGAAAGGTTATATGAACTTAAAATACGATTATCCTTATGTTTTTAAAGATAACAACCAACCTAAAAACCCAATTATTTTTGTACATGGATTTAACTCAAGAGCAGAAATTCATAATGTTTTTATGGATAAATGAACCCTAAGTGATTATTATGCAATTTCTTTTCCAGGAAACAACTTATTAGAAGCAAAAAATAATGATGAAATTAGCGTTAACGGTTTTTCTGATTTATTAATTAAATTTATCAAACAAAATAATTTAAAAGATGTAGTTTTAATTGGCCATTCAATGGGAGGTGGAACTATTTCGCTTGCTTATAAAAAAGCACCTGAACTATTTTCAAAAATGATTTATGTTGCTCCGATGAATAAATCATCATTAGTTAAAAAACAAGACTATTTAGATACATATTTTCCTAAAACTTTTGATGATTATAAAGTTTTCTTAAAAGCACTCTATTTTGATCCAACTAATCTATTTGAAAATAAAGATTTTATGGAAAATGAAAGAAACAACTTTAATCCTTGACTTTATAACAATCCTACAATTTTAAAACTCGGACACAGTTTGCCAGATATAAATTTGATGAATCAAATTGAAGCAGGATTAAATAAAATTAATGTTCCTACCTTATTAATGTTGGGTGAAAAAGATGCTGTTATTGATAGAGAAAACTGCATCAAATATTTTAAGGAAAATGTTAAAGATATCCAAATTGAAGTTTTTAATAAAGTTGGTCATATGCTATATTTTGAAAGCTTTGATAAATACTTTAAAATTATAAGTGATTTTTACAAGAAATAACCAAAAGCACTGTATACAGTGCTTTTTATATTAAACTATTATTGCCTGATAGTAATTATTTTGATATCTTGTGGTAAATTATCTAGTTGATCTACCAAAAATCTGGGAAAGAAATTAATGTCTTTAAGTTTGTCAATATCTATTCATTTAAAAGCAAAAACATTTCCGTTTTCTTCAAATGTAAATTCTGGTTTTGATATCTTTTCAAATGAAACAGGTATTGCTGAAACAATTATAGATAATTCATGGTAACGTTTTAAATTAAAACTATTTACATAAAACGACTCAATCAAAAAATGCTTATGTATATTCACAACATTTATATTCAATTCTTCTTTGATTTCACGTAAAACCGCTTCATCAATACTTTCGTGCATAGCAACTTTCCCACCTGGTAAATATCAATAACCATTCCACGGATCACTTGCTATTAAAATTTGATTCTCTTTACGAATAATCACCCCAACACGATATTTAAAACGATCACCGTTTTCTAATTCAAAAAATACATCTGACATAACTTTCCTTATCAAAAAAACCACCTGACACAACACTTCCTCATATGGCTGCTGTATTTCTACCCTGACCAAGTTAGTGGGTTATTGTTCTGATGGCTAATATATTATATATAATTTATACAAAAATCAAAGGAAGGAATAGTATGTTTTAAAAGTTTAAAGTAGGACGCTGGGGTGGTACCACCCCGGCGTCCTACTTTATATTTAACAAAATGATTACATATTGATGATATCCAATCGGATGTTAAAGGAATAATTGATAAAGATATAAAAATCCATTCATATGCTTTAGTAAAACAAGAAGAAAAAGTTTTATCTCTTAGTGTGGGAACAGGTGAATTAAGTCCCAAAAGCATTACAAACAATCAACAAATCTTAGACAAAGAATATGATACCTTAGATAAGGTTACTAAAAAGTTTAATTCTTTTTATGATTACTTTTTTAAAGCAACAACAACAAAAGAACAAGGACTTGAATTGATTAGTATTTTAAAAGATAATGTAAACACTTTCAGAAAAGATCAAAATGTTATGAATGCAATTCAATGAAGTTCTGATAGTGCAAAAAAAGAAAAATTAAATAAACTGATTAAGAAATTATTTGCAAATATTAAGTTGAAAAATCATATTCTTTATTCGGAAATAGAAGAAAAACCTCAACTAAAAGAAAAAGTAATAGATTATTTTTTCTTTTCCCTTTCAAACTACGATTCTTCCAAAAATCAATCGTCTTAAACAAAGAGAACACCTTTTACAGATGTTCTCTTTGTGTATCTATTATTCATCTTTATATAAATTTTTCAAATACTCATAAAATTGTTTTGTTTGATCATTGTTTAATTCTGGATTGATAGTTATTGTCTTTGTTTTATCAAGGTATTTTATATCCATTTTTAATTCCGACATCATATTATAAAGTGGTATATCATAATTTACTCCTAAACCGCTTGTATCTACAACATTAAAGTGTAAATTTATTTGATTTTTGTTTTTATCATCGACAACAAGACTTATTTCATCAATAGCAGGACCCCGTGTTCAACTTTCATACATCAATAAATTTTTGGTTTTGAAAAATTTATCAATATCTTCGTTATTTAAATAAATTTCTTTGAATTTTTCTCTATTTTTTTGTTGAAACTGTTGTTGTGTTAATGTATTTAAGTCTATTTTCAAGTTTGTTTGTAAGTGATTTCTTCAGCCAAATGCCCTTATTGTCTCTAGACTAAATTTGTTTAGAAATTTTTCGTCTAACTCTTGCTCTGATGTAATTAATTCATATTTATGATCAAAGATATATTTAAACTTTCCTTTATTTTCTGTATTACCTGATCAAAAGTAAGTAAAATAAGGATCATAAATTGTTTGGATATTATTATCTTTATTATATTTAGAAATAAGAGATTTAAATTTTGTTATATCTGATATCTCATAATCTTTTATTTCTTTTTTATTAGAGTCAAGAGATGAGGAAGTACAAGAAGCAGTTAATAAACCTAAACTAAACGAAAAAGGAAAAAATCATTTCTTTAGTTTTTTCATACTATCTTTCTTGAACTGTATATGTCATTGCTAAACTATCATTAATCGAATTATCAAACAGTGCATCAGAATATTTTTTCACTTTTAGTCTATATATCCCAGATTCTGGTGTTATATATTCTAAAATCTCATCATTAGAATTAATCGATGTGATGCTTTTTACAACAGTTCACTTCCCAAAACTATCTTTTTTTTCTAAATATAAATCATAATCAGAAAATAATTTATCGTTTTGTTTTTGATTTATTGTTTTTAGATTCAATCTATCTTCATCTATATGGGTTTCATGCCATTTTACCTTTTCTTTTGCTAATCTTGCTCCTTCAACTGAATTAGCAATAACACCTCCTAAAACACCTAAAAATCATCATCAATTCACATTTGCATTATATGTAGGTAAATTTTCTGGTGCCTTTAATAAACCTGCATTAAACAACCAAGAGCTTGCTCCTTTAATTTTTTTGTCTTTTTGAACATAAAACTCTCTTGTTGATAAAACAAAATCACTATCAGATTTTGAAACTTCCTTAGTTACTAAATTATCTGCTGCTTCTAACATATTTTCAAAATCTACAATACCAGACCCGTATTTTTTAGAATATCCATTTGGTTTATAATTAAGATTATTTACTTTTGGAGTTCTGGATGAAGCACCTATAATCGCTTTTATTGATTGCAATCTGATTTTATCCTTATCCAAAAAGTTTCTTTCTCTTAACAATGTTGAAACAAGTCCTGTAACAATAGGTGTTGCAAAACTCGTTCCATCAACTCAAATATCCTTTTTTTCTCCAAATTGATTAAGTTGTTTTCTTTCATATAAATATCCAGGAGCAACTACATTAGGTTTTGCAAGTGAATTATAATTGTCTGGAAGAAGATAATTTGAGTATGGTGCTATTGAGTCTTTTGGATCTTTTGATCAATGGTAATAATCTAATGCTCCTACAACTAAGTTATTAAATGAAAGAGATTTTCAATTTATTCATTCATTTTCTATTCCGTTTTTATTGTTTCCATTACCTGAGGCAAAAATATTTACAACACCATATTTTCTTGATATATAATCTAGAAAAAGATTGATTTCACTATAATCCTTTCTTTTATTGTTCGGCCCTGCTCCGTAACTATGATTTATAACCCTTACTCTTTTATTTTTAACCATTCATTCGATTGCTTTTTGTCATTCTGAATCATAAAAGTATGTAGAATAGAAAACTTTTGAATATCTATCATAACCATGTGTACCTGCAACTATATTTGCTACCTCGTTTGGGTGATGTGATAATTTTGAGTTTGAAATGTTATTTCACTCTATACCATATCTTAGAAAACCATCAAGCTTTCTTTCATCTAACATTCCGTTAACTTCTATAACTCCTACATTACCAATATTATTGTAGTATCGATTATCCTCTTTGTCTCTTTGCTTTTTAAAATCAACAAATTCTGCATTTTTTGATATATCTGGATATTTATTTACTAAATAATATACATCTTCTTCATTTGTTTTATTAGTGTCGGATAATTTTTTGTTTTGAATTTCGTTAGGAAATACAATTCCTTTAAAAATTTCTTTTTTGTCTATTATATTTTTAATAAAGTTTTCTCTTTGATTTTCATTATCAAAATAAAATCAAACAATAGGCATCATTGAACTTATTTGATGTTTTTTAAATAAAACACCAGAATTTTGTATTTTATTAATAAATTCTTGGTTTTTTTGTTCTACTCAACTTTCTTCGTGAATAGAATTTTTTTCTTCATAATTTAATAGTAATTTTAATTCGTAATCGTTATTTATAGGTACATTTCTCACAGAATTAAACAGTTGTCCGTTTTTATTTATGCGAATCTCTAATTTTTTGTTTTGATATTCTAAATATCAAGGTTTTTCTTCTTTTTTTGATATGCTTGTAACTGTTAAGGTAGCTATACCTATAACTGATGTAATAAAAACACCGCTAAATAAAAATATTTTTTTATGTTTAATTTTCATATATCTCCTTTTAGTAATTTTGTAAGAATCAAATTACTTATTTAATTTCTTACAAAATTATTTTACATAAAAAGAAATATTAATACCAGAAATTTTTATTAAAAACATATTTTCTTTTTGATATCTGCAAAATTTGTGAAAACACACAATCCTTGCTTCCTACATATTTTATTATTTATTAAAAAAATATGTTATATAATTTTTTAAATATTTAATATTTATAAAATATGAAATAACATAATTTATATAACATTTTAGAGGAGACATAAATGTCAGCAATTAAAAAAATACATGCACGTGAAGTGTTGGATTCTCGTGGAAATCCTACTGTTCAAGTAGAAGTTACAACTGAATTAGGTGGATTTGGTTCAGCGATGGTTCCTTCAGGAGCTTCAACTGGTTCAAGAGAAGCTTTAGAACTAAGAGATAAAGATTCTAAGTATGAGAAAAATTGATTCGGTGGGAAAGGAGTTATGTTAGCCGTTGATCATGTTAACCAAATTATTGCTCCTGCTATTGAAGGTATTGAAGTTACTGAGCAACGTTTAATTGATCAAAGAATGATAATTTTAGATGGAACACCAACTAAGTCTAAATTAGGCGCCAATGCAATTTTAGGTGTTTCATTAGCTGTTGCTCGTGCAGCTGCAGATGAATTACAATTACCACTTTATAAATACCTAGGAGGTTTTAACGCACATCAATTACCACTTCCTATGTTAAATGTTATCAATGGTGGTGAACATGCTTCTAACACCCTTGATTTCCAAGAATTTATGATTATGCCAGTAGGTGCTAAATCTTTACGTCAAGCACTACAAATGGCAAACTTTGTTTTCCATAACTTAGCTAAATTACTTAAGAAAAACGGACACGGTGTTCAAGTAGGTGATGAAGGTGGATTTGCTCCAAACTTTAAATCTCACGAAGAAGCCTTAGATTTTTTAGTTGAAGCTATTAAACTTGCTGGATATCAACCAGCTACATCCGGAGAAAACGCTGTTGCAATCGCAATGGATTGTGCTTCATCAGAATTATACAGAGATGGTGTATATACTTTCGGAAAACTTAAAGAAGCAATCGAATCTAAAAAACCTGGTTTTGAACACTTAAATGATGTTAAATTAACTTATACAACTGATGAAATGATTAAATACCTTGAATCTCTTGTTTCAAAATACCCTATTATTTCTATAGAAGATGGATTAGCAGAAAGCGATTGAGCAGGATTTAAAAAACTTACTGCTGAAATAGGAAATAAGGTTCAAATTGTAGGTGATGATTTAACTGTTACAAATACTGAAATTCTTAAACGTGCTATTGAAGAAAAGTCAATGAACTCTATTTTAATTAAAGTAAACCAAATTGGTTCATTAACAGAAACTTTTGATGCTATCCAAATGGCTCAAAAAGCAAATATGACTGCTGTTGTATCTCACCGTTCAGGGGAAACCGAAGATAGCACTATTGCAGATATAGCGGTTGCTATGAATACAGGACAAATTAAAACCGGATCAATGTCTAGAACAGACAGAATTGCTAAATATAATCGATTATTAGCAATCGAAGAAGAACTAGGAAATACAGCAACTTTTAAAGGTATTAATTCTTTTTATAATATTAAAAAATAATTTATTTTATGAAAGATAAAAAATATTTTTATAAAATGAATGCTTATTTTAAACAAAGAAAGAAAATTAAACAAGGACATAAAAATTAACAGAAAATTAACATTGTATCATCTCTGCATATTGCTGAGGTGATTTTCAATCTAAAACAGATTGAATTCGTTTTGTATTGTATCAAATTATGTATTGGTGTATTAGTTTTTTTAATTCATCGAAAGTAATTTTTGAATAATCTACCTTTTTTAGTCATTCAGATTTTAAGCAAGAAAATCAATACTCGATTTCTCTATTATCCAAAGAATTACCAACTCTTGAAAATGATACTTTTCCATTCTTTCTTTCTATCATATCAATATAGTATTTTGAAGTATATTGATATCCATGATCAGAATGGATTATAAAAGAATCACGATTAAAATCTTTAATATTTTTAAAGTTATCAATAACAAGTTCTAAGTTGTTTTTGGTGGATATTGAATATCCTAAAATCCTTTTAGTTTTATGTTCAATAATTGCAGATAAAAATATATGGTTTTGGAAAAGTTTTAGGTCAGCAGGAGCAGGGATATATGTTACATCAGTAGCGATGATTCCTCTAGAATCTTTATCATTAAAATCTCTTTTAACTAGATCTTCTTTTTGAAAATTTGTATTCTTTTTTTCACGAACTTTTTTCTTATTACGAACAAAAGATTTTATATTTAAATATTTCATTATTCTTCCTAAAGTCCTGTAATTTATGTATATTCCGTATTTTTCTCTTAATACAATAGACATTTTTAGACATTATAAAAATTCTTGTGTATTTTAATAAAATCTAAGTTATATCCTTAAAAA
>NZ_JBTHHI010000012.1:0-26339 GCF_054353835.1 Mycoplasma sp. 5912
AAACTCTCGAAAAAATTGACTGTCATGTTTTATATCTAGTTTTCAAAGAACTTTTACTTATAGTAAAATATAAGCAATAATTATTATATTGCAAACAAAAATAAACAAAATTATTTTATTTTTTGAATGCTTAACTATTATATGATAAAAAATAAAAAATAAAAATTTTATTTTATATTTTCTGAATATATTAACTCTAAATTTTTTAACTTTATTAATTCAAATCCTTTATAATCAATATTCATATCTTTTAGTTTTATAAAACTTTTAAAGTATCAAACATTAAACGAAAAAGAAATAAAAAAGAAGATTACAAAGAAACAATAAAGGAGAATATCTATGAATTTTTCATAAAATTCATTTTGTAAATATTTTAATAAAAACATCAAAGAGATAAAAACAATAAGATAAATTATATAAAAAGTAATCATCGAAAATGTCAATCGCATTAATCTTAACGAATATTTGCAATTTATGTATTTATTATAATCATTGAGATTACAGCTTAATCGATATGAATCTAATAAGATGTCATCATAAATTAATGGAACAAAGATGAATATTGCTCTTTTTACCTTGTTATTGAATTTTACCTTATACATTAACTTTGTTAGAAGTATCGCTCTCATTACATAAGATATAATCAAAATTAAAATAATTATCAAATATTCAATAATGTTTGTTTGAAAGATGTAAAAATTAATATTCAATTCATTAGTTAGTTCATGTGATAGTTTACTAAGAATAAAAATTGATAGTAATAATCCTAAAATTAAAATAGTCATCATTATAATTAATATCCAACTTGTAATCGGTACCATTAATTCGATTCACTTTTTAGTTTTCTTTTTCATTTAAAAATTATAAAATATTAATAACAAAATAAAACTATTTAGGTAAATTATGAAAAAATTAAAAAAATATATGTTGATTCATTCATCGCTTATTGCTGCTTCTGCAACTGTGATTGGGGTAGTTTTATTTAGTGATATAGGTATTTTTGCAAACAAAAGCACCGACAAATTAAATGATTCAAAAAATCAAAAGCAAAATTTTGTTAATTTTGATATCGACACAAATTCAAAACTTGATTTGCTTAATAAGCAGAATCGAGCAGATATTAATATTTATTTCACAACCCGTGGAACAGATGTGTATTATGATTTAATTCGACTATCAATGCTATCTAAGAGTGAAAATTATTTTTTTGTTTTACCTAATAATTCGCTTGTTCAAAGTAGAACGGACGCTAAATTATTAGAGGATTTTTATAACAGCCAAAGAGTTGATGTAAAAAATAAAAATTCTAAAGTAATTAAGATTAAAAAAGGTGAAGATGAAGCAGTTTTATCACAAGTTGAACATATAATTAATTCAAATCCATACAAAAGAATCAACATTTGAACTAATTCTAATAATTTTGAACGTTCTGTTGATTATGCTAATTTATCGACTTACAAAAATGTGCAAATTAACGGATTAAATCAAGATACATCAATTGGTTTTAGTATTTTATATAAAGGTTTTGATCCAAAATTTCGCAGTGAATATTTTGATTCAACAAACAAGGTTTGAAATTTGTATAAAGGAAAATTCTTAAATTCATATAATCAGTATCTTTTATCAATAAACTTTAATCATATTAATTATTATTGAAGCACATCTGAAATAGCCAGCAGATTTAATGAAAATTATCTAAAAAATAATTTTGCTTATTTTAATGATGATAATGAAACTTTGAATAATTTGCTTACTAAAACAAAAAGTTCTGATAATAAATACTTAATAACTTATTTTACTAATATTATTGGAAATAATTGACAAAAAACTAGAGATATAATTGAAAGTGATATTTATAAAAATAAAAAGAAACCCTTATTAGTTTTAGGTCGTGGAAGCAAAAGCGATTTTAATGATTTAATAACTGTTGTAGCAAAATATGCAAACGATTATAATATATATTATAAATCAGATCCGGGTGCTGATGCAGTTTATAAAGATATCGATTTATTGCTTCATCCAGGTAATAAAATTTCATATACACAAAATACTTATATAAATAATGTTGTAACAACACAAAAACAAGAATATACAATTTCACAAAACACTATCATAAGAACAATTGATAACTTTTTAAGTTATGAAGACTTAATTAAATATCATGCAAACCAACCAGATGGTTTTTGATTTAATAAATATATAAGTTTTAAAGAAGATGATGATAATTTAAAACTAATTAACAACAAACGTAATGAATTTAGTGATTTTATCGGTTATTTTAATGTTGATAATGTTTATATTTCATCAGATTCTAATAACAGTAAAATCAGAAATATGTTTCAATCGCAATTAGATAAATTGATTTCTTCTATTGCAACAGAAAACTACAAAATCGACATCAAAACAGAAGCAATAAATACCCCAATTGACCAACTAAAACCCAGTGACTTTATCTTTTCAAGCAATGATAACTCTTTATTTGTAGTTCCTGCATTAAAAGATATTAAAATCATAAATTTTGATCGCTCAAAAAAATCAATTACATTTAAATATCCAGTAACAGTAAGAATTTTTGTTTGAACTAACAGCAGTATTTCGAAAATATATGAAAATTTCAAGGATACTCGTGTTTTTAATCAGTTAAAATAAATCATTTAAGTCCATAAAACAGACTTAAATGATTTTTGTTATACTAAACCTTTGTTCTTCAAGGTTTTTAAGGTTTTTGCACTTACCCGTAGTTGCATTTTTTGACCACCAATTGTTACTCTTACTTTTTGTAAGTTAACATTGAATTTTCTTTTTGAAGCATTCATAGCATGTGAACGTGTATTTCCTACCATTGGACCTACACCAGAAATTTGACATCTTCTTGACATAATAACCTTTCAATCAAATTATTTACGTATTTTTAATGCTTCAGTTATTTTTTTGTATTCATTAAAATCATTTTCTTTTAGGTGTTTTAATAATACTTTACGTTGTGAAATTTTTGCTAAGAATCCTCTTCTTGAATGGTTGTCTTTAGGGTTTTTTAAAAAGTGTGGTTTAAGTGATTCAATATCCTCGGTTAAAATTGCTATTTGCACAGATGCATTTCCTGTGTCTTTAGCATTCTTACCAAATTTTTTGATTAATTCAGCTTTTCTTGCTTTAGAAACCATAATAAACTCCTTTATATTATGTTTTATCCGAGCTAAAACTTCTTTATAACCCAGAGTAAAATTTATGTTCGCAATAAAATTGCTTATTTATTATAACATATCCTATGATTTTAAAAAAATGTTTTTCGCATTAACATAGTCTTCTTCGGTAATCTGGTCTTCATCGTTTGAAACTATAAATCTTAGTTCTGAAATTATTTCTAGGACAACATTACCAACTATTCTTTCAATTGAATACATACTTTGTTTTTCAACTAATTTTAAAAATATTCAATTATCTTTTGTTTTGTGCATAATAATATGAAAACCAAAATCATTTGCATATAAAATCGCAATATACAAACCTGCTGGAATCACAATAACATTTTCCGGATAATGAAAACCTTTGTTATTTAATTCACCTGAAACAAGATAACCAAACGGAGAAACCATATTAAGAAAACGAAACTTACCGTATGCTAAACCTTCTCTTAAAAGTTTTGTGCTTATTTTTACATTTTTAATTTTATATATTTCAACAACACAAACATTTGCATTAGGTAAAATATTTGCTATATCGTCTGCTTTTCACTGTGCTTGATAACCAAATTTAAAGTCTTGACCAACTGCAATATTAACTTTTTTATCAGATGCTAATTTATGTAGGAATTCTGGTCCACTTAAGTGTCTTACATCATTAAAATGAAGCTCAATAATCGCATCAACATTCATTTTTGACATCATTAAATATCGATCGTTATCATTTTGATAAAGTTTTTCGTTGCGATATTTATAAATATCGTTACAACTAAAAGTCACAATAATTTTTCTACCTGGATTATTTGCTATTTGCTTATATAACTGATAGTGTCCTAGGTGAAAACTTTGAAAGGAACCGATAATAAAACTATCACCATCTTCAGCTTTAAAATCATCTAGTGTATAAATAATAAGTTTGTCCATTAGATTAAATGTAATTCTTTAAGTTTTAAATAAGTACCATCAAACTCACAGTCTGCTGCTATATCTGAAGCTACAGTTTTAATTTTATCACTTGCTCGTTCCATTGCTACACCATAATACACATCCCGAAGCATCTCAAAATCATTTGCACTATCACCAAAAGCAATAACATTATCCATTGAATAACCTAAATGCTTAGTTAATTTTTTTAATGTTGTGCTTTTGGTTATATCAATTGGATTGATAAAAAAACCTCTTGATCACCTTGATGAAATTTCAACTTCCATTTTTGCATCTTTAATAAATTGTTCCATTTTCTGCGATAATTCATATGGTTTATCTGTGTTGATAGTTATAACATATAAATCACTATTACTTAATAAAGCTTCTTCATAGTTTAAATAATTTACTTGAAAAGGACGAATAAATCATGAATCAATTGGAGTTTGTGGAGACTTATAAACTTTATCAAAATCAGTAATTAAAAATCCTTTTATTTGTGTTCCGAATGCATCGTATAACTTAACTACATCTACTTTTTTAAGGGTACTTTTGTATAAAAATTCTTGTTTTTTTACATCTCAAATAAATGCACCATTTGCACCAATAAAATAATCAACATATTTTAGTTGTTCAAAAAAATCTCCAATTGTAGCAAACTCACGAGCAGTTGCTAAAACACTTATAATATTATTTTCTTTAAGTTTTTTAAACATTGTTTTGATGTTTTTTGAAAATTTTGTATTTCCATTAGGTAAAATTGTTCCATCTACATCGAAAACTGCTATTTTTATTATATCCTTTAAATTTTTCATTTCAGCCTTTCTAAAAATACTTTTTTAGGAAAAAATATTTTATTTCTTACTAGTCCTACTGATACAATTTGGTTTTGTGCATCAGATCACATTAAAATCCCATCATCATAATCACATTCAAACTCTCTACCATTAATTAAATATTTATACTCATTTTCTGTATATTTAAGTATATTATAATCAAATAAATTAAATATGGATATTTTCTGATGCTCTGTTGGCTTCAAATCATCAATATCTATATTACCTACTTTAATTCGTTTTAACTCTGTCATTATGCTGCTATTATTAAGTTGTTTTGCTATATCTTCTAATAAAACCCGAATATATGTACCATTTGAAACCAAAAAATAAATTGTGTATTCTTGATTTTCATAATCAAAGTCAAGTATTTTATAATCAATTACTTTAATTTTATGAGATTTCAATTCAATATCTATACCTTGTCTTGCTAAGTCGTATGCTCTGCGTCCTTTGATTCTTTTTGCACTATATTTAGGTGGAATTTGAAATTCTTGTGTACATATTATATAAACTGCTTGCTGTAAGTTATCTAAATTAACTTGTTTTACATTCTCTTTTTGGATATCACCATTTGAATCTAATGTATCAGAACTATAACCAAATTTTGCTTTAGCAATATATGCTTTATTTTTGTTAGAAATATAATCTAAAAGTTTAGTATCTGAATCAGTAGCAACAATCATTAAGCCACTTGCTAATTGATCTAAAATTCCACTATGTCCTATTTTCTTGACACCTAATTTCTTCCCTAAAGCTCTAATTTCACGATTTGAATAAACACCTGATTCTTTAAAAAATTTATAAAACATTTTCCCCTTTTATATTTGGATATTTTACTATATTTAAACTCATATATTTATATTTTCGATTTTTTTAAAATTTGGTCTTTATAATCTTATTTACAGCAAAAATTGCTCAAAAGTGCTATAATATAACACAATATGGATATGAAGCAGCAACAAAAACAACCAATTATTATTTTTTCAGGGCCAAGCGGAGTAGGAAAAGGAACAATTGAGCGATTGTTATTTGATTTTGATGAACTTAATCTTTCACTTTCTTGTTCGGCTACTACACGGAAACCACGTAATGGTGAACTAAATGGAATACACTATTATTTTTTGGATGTTGAAACATTTCGTAATCACATACGAAGTCGTAAATTTGTTGAATTTTCATATCATTTAAACAACTATTATGGAACTTTATATTCTGAACTTGATAAAATACACAAAAAAAATAAAGTTCCTTTCCTAGAGATAGAAACTACGGGTGCAAAGCAAATAATATCTAAATTTTCTTCAGGTGAATTAGCAAAAAAATATAACTTAATTACCATCTTTGTATCCCCACCATCTATTAGTGATTTAAGAAAAAGAATTTTAGGTCGTGGAACTGAAAATTCACAGACTTTAAAGGAACGCCTTGCAAAATCCGAACTCGAACTTGCAGAATCACACATCTTTAGATACAAAGTAATAAACGACATTCCTGAAAGGGCAGCAGAAGAAATTCGATCAATTTTACATAGGGAGCTTATGCTTGATTAAATTTATATATATAAGTGATAAGGGTACGGTTAGAGAAAATAATGAAGATTGTGCAAAAATATTTGCAAAAGATAACTATTTTTTCGCATTACTTTCTGATGGTATGGGTGGTCATAAGTATGGTGATGTAGCATCTAATATAGTTATTAACTATTTAAGTTCTAATTTTGGTAGAAACTTTGTTTATACATCATCGATTCAAACTAAAAAATTTATTGAAGATTCTATTGCAACTGCTAAAAAAGAAATGAAAAAGATTGCTGCAAAAAACAAAGAAATGGAAAATATGGGTACCACATTAGTAGGCTGCATCGGAATTCCTGAACATAGAAAAATTTTTATTTTTAATGTAGGTGATTCTCGATGCTATTTTTATTTGAATACCAAAAAACTTATAAAAGTAACAATAGATCAAAACCTTGCATCACAATGAAAAAAAAATGGATATGACTACCATAATAATAAGAACGAGAAATATGCTCGTTATTTAACAAGTGCAATAGGGCCTAATATTCCTACTACAATTGATATAACAGAAATTAAAGATAATGAATATGATTTAATCAATAAAATAATGCTCACATCTGATGGGATCCATGAGTTTGTTGAACATATTGATTTGGAAGCTTGTTTATCAAAGGATGATAGTATATCGAATATAGCAAATGCTATATTAGATCAGGCAATTTTAAATTCATCAAATGATAATATGACTATTGCTTTATTGGAGTTAGATAATGAAAAATAAATTCGAAATTCCACAAAATTCTAAAGTACATCGCAGTTATATAATAGATAAAATTATCGGTGAAGGTGGTATGGGTACGGTTTTTTTAGTTCATTCTAAAAAAACTTCCGATATTAATAAATATGCACTCAAATACCGTAAAGTTGACGATAATGATACTAATAAAAAACGCTTTTGAAACGAAATTAACTTACTTCAAAAGATAAAGCATAAAAATATTCCAAAAATTTATGATTATGAATATAATGATACCGAGCAATATTATGTAATGGAATATATGGAAGGTGAAACATTAGCAAAACTTCTTAAAGATTCACATGTTTTTGTTATCAAGAGAGCTAATAATTATATGAAACAACTTGCTGAAACAATCGAAGAATTACATGCACATAATATTATCCATCGCGATATCAAACCAGAAAATATCATCATTTCTTCTTCACACCATCTAAAAATATTGGATTTTGGTATATCAGTTACCAACGAAACACAAAATTTGACAAAAGCGCATTCGTTAATTTGTTCACCTTATTATGCAGCACCTGAGTTATCAAATGGTAGTAAAAACATTACTCCTGCTGTTGACATATATGCTCTTGGTGTTTTATACTTTCAAATGCTTACTGGACAACTACCATTTCGTGGCGATAATGCTGTAAATACAATAATGATGCATCAAAAAGATGCTTTCCCTGATATACGTCGCTTTAAGCATGATGTCCCAAATTCAATTGTAAATATTATCACTAAATCAACAGCAAAAGATCCAAAAGGCAGATACAAGACAATGAATGAGTTTAAAAAGGCGATAATTAAGTCTACAAGGAATGAAAATAAAATCGAACAACTTATTTCACCAAAAACAATGAAACCCAGAAAAACAGTTGCAGAAGTTGTTAGATCTCCGCTTTTTTTAGGTACTAGTATATTATTTTTAATAGTTGTGATAGTTATTTTTGCTGTTGTTTTTAAGGTAAATAACTTTATTTAATTATGAAACAAATCTATAAAATTTTTGAAGCAGTTTCAGGTATTTATAAACTTGTAAACAAGCAACAAATTATAAAAGTTCCTGCTGCAGGTAAGTTGCGGTTTTTACAAAAAACTCCTGTTGTCGGTGATAATGTAATAATGGAAAATAATCAGATTGTTGAAATTTTAGACCGTCAAAACTTTTTTATTCGTCCTAAGGTTGCTAATGTTGATCAAATTTTTATTTTTATGTCGATAAAACAACCTAAATTTTCAAGTTTTTTGGTTGATAAATATATGGCAATTATTGAAGAAAAACAAATTGAACCAGTTTTATGTATTAGTAAAATTGATTTAGATGAAGAAAATGCAAGAAAATGAGCAAATAAATATCAAAACCTAGGTTATCAAGTTATCTTAATAAACAATAATAATCCAAATTATTTAAGCAAAATCGAAGAAATTACAGCAAATAAGTATAATTTATTTATGGGTCAAAGTGGAGTTGGTAAAACTACTACATTAAATAATATCGGAAATTTTAATTATCAAACCCAGGAAATTTCCAAGGCATTAGGTAGAGGTAAACACACAACTAGAACTGTAAGCATAATCAAAATAAAAAAAGGCTGATTGATTGATACTCCAGGTTTTTCTTCATTGGATTTAAATCTAACACAAATTCAACTTGCTCACAGTTATAAATGTTTTTATAACTGATCAAAATTATGTAAATTCCGCAGTTGTTTACATCAAAATGAAGCAATAAATGATTGTGCAATAAAACAAAAACTTCGGGATGGGGTACTACCAGAATTTAGATATGAAAATTACATAAAATTGTTATCACAATTAAATGAGGGGAAATAATGAATAAATATGTTACACCAAGTTTATTAAATGTTGATGCTAAAAACAGACTTGAATTAGCTAATAAACTTGTAGATGCAGGAATTAAATGAATCCATTACGATGTAATGGATGGAAAATTTGTTGAAAATACTGCTATAGAAATTACTGAAATTGAAAATATTGCTAAGAATGGTAAAAAACATCTTAAGGATGTTCATTTAATGGTTGAAAATCCCTATGATTATGTTGAAAAAGTAAAAAACTTCGTTGATATCATTACTTTTCATTATGAAAGTATAATAGATGATTTAGATAAATTTGATGATTTTTTAGAAAGAAATTTTCATGAAATAAAAATTGGTTTGGCTATAAAACCGAGCACACCTGTGGATGTTTTGCTTCCATATATAGATCGTTTAGCACTTGTTTTAATTATGTCAGTTGAGCCAGGAAAAGGCGGACAAAAGTTCATTGAAACTTCTTTGGATAAAATTAAAAAATTAAAACTATATCGCCAGAAAGACTGTTTAGATTTTCTTATCCAAGTTGATGGTGGAATAAATAACATAACTGGACCTAAATCATTTAAATCTGGTGCAAATGCTTGTGTTGCCGGAACATATTTAGTAAATGAACCTACAAAAGAAAAAATACACAGTATCATCAAAGGATAATGTAATATAATATGAATATGAATGAAATTAAAACAAAAATATTAGAAAATTTAAAACGATTATCCAAAAAGAAGGTAAATGAAAACGATGAAGTCAAATCATTAGAAATTGATTCGTTAGATTTAGCTGAACTTATCATAGATGCAGAAGATGAATTTGGTATTTCTATTTCAGATGAGGAGATATTGAATATTAAATTTGTTAGCGATATCACAAATTTAATAACATCCAAAATACAAAATAAGTAAAGGTTTAAAATTGCTTATTTTGTATTTTTATATATGAATTTTAAGACATAGAAAATATTTTTATCACTTTCGAAAAAGCAAAAAGAATATATTTCCTTAAAAAAATTACGAAAAATTAATTTTTTGCTTGAAAACTTATTTTTAATATTATAATTCTTATCGTAGTTAGTTATTAAATCTAACTACTTCAATATTATATTAAGGAGTTTTTATGACACGTTATTTTACAATTAATGTTTCATGTGCGTCATGTAAGTCACATATTGATAAAGTATTCAAAGAATACCCAGAAATTAAATATTCTGTTAATATTATGGAAAAAATGATTAAAATCGATGCTGATGAAGAAAAATATCCAGATGAGTTAATTGTTAAATTAGCAAAACAAGCAGGATACGATGCTGAACCAAATTAAAAAATTTTTAAATTGATTATGGTTGCCTAAAACAAATCTATGAGTCCAAGCAGTTATATTCATTCCTTTCTTAATAATAATTATTTTACATATTATTGGTATCTCCCAAGGTGTAGGACATGATTTAATTGTGCAGGCTAAACAAACTTGAGTTTATTTAGTTTTAGGTATTTTAGCAACATTTTTAGTTTTTGTAGTATCTATAAAGTATTTTACAAACTATTACCGTTTGTTTAAAGGTGATGTTGGAATGGACTTGCTAATAGCCATCGGGGTTCATTTATCATACTTTTATTCACTTATTTTAACCATTATTACACTTGCTACACCAAGAAAAGGTTATAATGTCTTAGAAATGTACTTTTGAGATGTACCGAGTGCATTATTGACCTTTATAGGAATTGGTCATTATTTAGAAGATAAATTAAAACGCAAGTCTAGTATTGGGATTAAAGAATTATTACAACTACAAAATCGTTTTGCTTTACTTGTACAACCCGATGGAAGCACTAAAAAAGTAAGCACTCGTTCTTTAAAAATTGGTGATCAAATTATTGTTCCTAAAGGACAAAATATTCCAGTTGATGCAGTTGTTTTAGAAAATACATCTGAATTAGATATGGCATTTATCAACGGAGAACCACTTCCGAAAACGGTTGAACCTGGTGATTATGTTATTTCAGGTGCTAATAATATTACTACATCATTAAAATTACAAGTTCAAAAAACTATGGGTGAATCAACCTTAACAAAGATTATTGATAAACTTGAAAACATTGTAGATTCATCTTCAAAGATTCAGCGTCTTGCGGATCGGATTGTTAGATATTTTATCCCTGCTATTTTATCAATTGCGCTAATTAGTTTTATTATTTGAACAGCAACAATTTACTCTATTAATAATTTCCCTAGTTATTTAGCAAAAGTTGATGGAGCAAATAATTCGGGTATATATTACGGAATCAAAATTGGTGTTACAGTTGTAGTTATTGCTTGTCCGTGTGCATTTGGGATTGCCGCTCCAGCAGCTATCTATGCAGCAAGTGGTTTGTCAAGCAAGAATAAAATCCTTTTTGCTTCGGCAGATGTTTATGAAAAACTCAAGAATGCAAAATATATTATTTTTGATAAAACTGGAACCTTGACACAAGGAAAACCAACTATCCAAAAAGTTTTAGGTGATCAAAGTTATCAAAACATTGCTCAATCATTAGCTTCTAAATCACATCACCCACTTTCGCAAGTTATTGCTAACTATCAAAGTTTTAATGCAGTTGAAATAACCAATGAACAAGAAATTCCAGGTTATGGTATCGTAGCAAATAGCAATGGAAAACAATATGAACTTGGTTCATACAAAAAGATGTTAGAAAAGAACTTTAACGATTTAGTAAACATCGAAAATTTTGAACCTTTTTCATATGTTGCATTAGCAGAAGATTCTAAAATTGTTATGATTTTTGCTCTTGGTGATACTTTAAAAGCTGATGCAAAAGATATGATTGCTAAATTCCACGAATTAGGTTTACATGTTGTTATAGCTTCTGGTGATAACCAAGAAGTTGTTAAAAAATTTGCATCTGATTTAGGAATTCATACTTTTTATGGACAATTACAACCAGAACAAAAATTAGAATTAATTGAAGAATTTAAGAAAAAAGGTGAAACAATCTTCGTAGGTGATGGTTTAAATGATATTCTTGCGATAAAAACAGCGTCATTAGGAATTGCTTTTGCATCTGGTTCTGATCTAGTGAACTCTGCTGCTGATATATCTTTAATGACTAATGAACTGCAAGCTGTTTATCAAGCAATCTATTTAGCGAAGAAAACTTTAAAAGTTATTAAATTTAACTTCTTATGAGCTTTCTTCTTTAATTTATTGGCTATACCAGTTGCTATTAGTGGAATTTTATTCCCTTGATTAGCTGCTATAATTATGATTATATCAAACATTTTATTGCTTTCAAATACCTTGTATTTTAAAAATAGGACTGCAAAGAAATTAAAAGAAATGTCTGCTAATAATTTATCTATCGAATCAAAAGACTAACATTTGTTAGTTTTTTTGATTCGATTCATTTCATTAGTTTGTTTAAAAATTAAGTTATAATAATATTCCAAATATCAAAGGAAGATATGAAATCTATAGATAAAACACTTACATTTATCGATTTGTTTGCTGGAATAGGTGGCATCAGAAAAGCATTTGAAGATGATGATACCAAATGCGTATTTAGTTGCGAGTGAGATAAATTTGCTGCTAAGACATATTTTGCTAACTATAATGAAATTCCATTTGGTGATATTAGAAAAATAAACGAAAAAAATATTCCAAATCACGATATTCTTTTAGCAGGTTTTCCTTGTCAACCTTTTAGTCACATCGGAAAAAGACAAGGTTTTACACATCAAAGTCAAGGAACATTATTTTTTGATATTCTTAGAATTTTAAAACACTCAAAACCTAAGATGTTTTTACTTGAAAATGTCAAAGGATTATTAACAAATGATAAAGGTAGAACCTTTAAGATAATTTTGCAAAGTTTAAACGATCTTGAATACAAGACTTTTTATAAGATACTTGATGCACAAAATTTTGGTTTACCACAAAGACGTGAGAGAATAATTATTGTAGGTTTTAGAAAAGATTTAAATGTTAATAATTTTGAGATTCCAGAAGGAGACAAAGAAGTTAGAATACCGATTAGTGATATTCTTGAGAGAAGCCCGAATGGTTATTCAGTCACAGAACACCTACAGAAAAATTATTTATTTAAAGTAGATGATGGAAAACCGCAGATAGTGGACTTTGATAGCAATATCCAAGTTAATACATTATGTGCAAGTTATCATAAAATCCAAAGGCTTACAAATACATTTATAAAAGATGGAAAAACTGGTCTTAGAATGTATAGCGAATTAGAATTAAAGAGATTAATGGGGTTTCCTGATAATTTTATTGTCCCTGTATCAAGGACACAAATGTATAGACAATTTGGTAATTCTGTAGCAATTCCAATGATTAAAGCAGTTGCTGATGCAATGAAGAAAGTTATAAAAAGGTAATTTATATTTCTGAAATAATTTTACATTTTAATTGTATTGCTTTACCTTTCTTCTTAGATGGATATGTTCATAAAAAATGTGTGCCAAAATGTCCACAAATATTGTGTTTATCTAGTAAATCTATATATTCATCGATTGTATAAAAATAAATCATAGATGTATTATTATCAAAAGTTAAAATATGACTTGATCATTGTTTATTTAGAAACCCATTACCACAAACCCCACCTATTACTCATTTTGCTAATTTTTCTTTCAATGGTTTTAATATTGATGTTAATCTTCTTTTATTATCTTCGCCAAAGCTAGACAATGTTGGATTTTCTTGAAATATCTGTAATAGATTCTTTAACTCTTTATTTTGTGGACTTAGCACACTCACGAACGATTCTGCTTTATATTCATGTACAGTAACATTTTTTGCACTAGTTCTTTTGCAGTTTATAGTTAAAATTATAGACTCATTATTTAATTTGTTTATCTTCAGAATAATGTCAGTTTTAGGTTTTCCACCAGATGGTAATTTACCTATTTCAGATTCGTTAGATGTTGCATCTATAAATTTGATTTCTTCTGGTTTGATATCTATCTTGCTAATAATCTTATAAAAATATGGATAATTTAGTCCTGTAATTGTTTTATCTTTTTCTTTATATTTCTTTAAATTATCTGAATTACTTAATATTAATGAAATAATTTTTTCAAATGTTAATCCTTGCATATTCTTTTTAAAACCATCATTATAATCAAATAATGCTTTTTGTTCTATCTGTTTATAAAGATTGCTTTGATTCAATATTTCGTTAATAGCTGTCACTTCTTCTTTGAGAATATATTTGTTGTTTTGTCGAGCAAAGAGAAAACTTTCTTTCTCATCTACATCGTCTGAATATATTAAAAATGCTTTTTCAACTTGTTTATTTATTTCTTTTATATTAAATGCATCTCATTGTTGACCCTTTATTCTATCACTTCTCATTGATGTTGTAGAAAATATTATCCATTCTTTGTCATCAAGAAATTTTATAATAAACGGTGCATAAAACTGTTCGTTATTAATATAGCCTTCTTTACCGATTCTATAATTTACACGAAAACTCTTTATATAATTATTATTTTTACAAAAATTTAACAAATCAATTATGCTCTTCTGAGCATTATAACCATGTTTACTCTTATCTTTATTTGAAAACGACATATAACAACCTCTTTTATAAAGATTCAAATTTCTTTGTTTTATTATATCAATTAGAATAAATATAGATAGAAAAATCCAAAATAACTAATTTATATTTTGCTTATTTATGGTATAATAAAAAATATTAGGAGTATAGTTCAACGGTAGAACAACGGGCTTCAACCCCGTGTGTTGTGGGTTCGAATCCTGCTACTCCTGCCATTTTTTTATATCTTGAAATTATTGCAAAACTTGTATAATAAGCATATGAAGAAATTATACAAATTTGGTTTTATCGGGACTGGTGCTTGGGGTAGTGCTTTAGCAAATGTGCTTTCAGAAAATGGACATAATGTTATTATGTATGGTATTGATAAAGTCGAAGTGGATGATATTAATAACGGGTATAATCAAAAATATTTTTGATCTTTACCTTTTTATGCACCAGATAAGGTAAGGGCAACACTTGATTTTGATGAAGTAGTATTAAATAGTGAAAATATTGTTTTAGCAGTTCCGGCTAACACTTTAAAAGGGATTTTAAAACAAATGCATCATAGTTTAAAAAACCGTAAAGTAAATATCATTAATCTGTCAAAAGGAATTGAAAGTGTTTCAGAAATGTTTTTTAGTGACTTTATCCAACATCGTTTTAAGAGAAATCTTAAGAACTTAGTTTCTTTAGTAGGGCCTTCGTTTGCTATTGAAGTATTTCAAAAGGAAGTAACTATTATTAACATCTTAGGAACTAACAGTGATTATTGTCAAGAAATTATGAGTTATTTTAATAATCGGTATTTTCAACTTCGTCATCAAAAAAATGTCCTTGGAAGCGAGTTATTCAGTGCTTTGAAAAATGTTTTAGCTATCGGTTTGGGAATTTTATCAAACCACACTAATAGCAACAATACTGTTGCTGCGATTATAACAATCGGGGTGAATGAAATATTAGATATATATAAGGTTATCTCAGGAAATGATGATGTTAAAATGGGATTTGATTTTGCTGGTATTGGTGATGTTTTCTTAACCTGTAATTCTTCTAAGAGCCGTAATTATATGTTCGGTAATCAAATTTCCGAATTTGGTATCAGCAAAGCACTTGAAAATAATTCAAAAACTATCGAAGGATATCAAACTGCTAAAATACTTGCTAAAATGCTTAAAGAAAAGCAAATTGAAACCAAATTATTTCAAAGTATTATTGATATTCTCTTTAACAAAAAAGAACCTATATTATTAACTGATTTTCTTGTTAATTAAAAACACCAGATATTTCTGGTGTTTAATTTATGATTTTTTAAGACGACTTTCATATTTTTGTTTATATCAAGTTGTCTTTTTTAAACGATGGAGAAGAAGAACTTCTCCAATTTGTCATAATCCACCAAATAATCAGTAGACTTGCACACCTACCGAAAATAGGACTGTAATTACAGCAAATACAATCACCATAATCTTTTGGGTACGTTCTGATTTCTTTAATGCTTGTGCTTCTGCTATGGTATTTCTTTGCTTAACACCCTTGCGATTCAATAGTTTTGGAAGCAACTGTGATAACACTTGAATAGCAATTGTTAGAATCAGAATTCAAGAATATATGAATTCTCCACTTAAAATCTTAGTTCATGAAACAGAAGCAAAATTTAATCCTAATCAAGTAGTTTGTTTTATTTGTGGAATTGCTTGAATTACACGCCACATCGCAAGGAAAACCGGTATAGTTAATAAGATGCTACCAAATTGGTCAAGTGGACTTATATTATATTTAGAATATAATGCTTGAATTTCTTGGTTTTTCTTCATTTTCATTGCTTTGTTTTTTTCAAAACCAACATATTTTGCTTCAATTGCTGCTTTTTTAGGACGAAGACTATCTTGAACACTTTGCATCATTTTAGATCTAAAGGTGATACCAAACATAGTTAAACGAGTAATAATTAAAGCTAAAATGATAACAATGATAGATCCTCAACCTTTTAAATCAGGAATACCTTTGCTTATTCCTTGTGTAATTGCAGAAAGTGGATATACTATAAATCCGTAAAATGGACCATATGCTCAAGCTTCACCTCAATTAGTTATTGCTTGACTTGGATAATCACCTTTAAAAGGTATATCAATATCTCTTCTTTTTTCTGATTTATTATCTTTATTCTGACGTTGTCCTAAATCATATAAAATATTTTGCTCAGGGTTATACTTAGTAGCTGCAGTAGGTTCTGTAAAAACAGTACTTTTCCCTGTATCTTTATTAAAACTTTTAAAATCATCAGCATGTAAAAAACCTAATTGTGTAAGATATTGAGTCATTGTTGCTTGATAAACATCAATATAGAATTTTTCTGCTTGTGAAATTGGTATTCTTGGATTACTTTGTCCTTGTAATTTTTTTGCTAAGAATTCTAAATAATCACTAAATGACTGGTAATCTTTCAAAACATCCTTGTCTTTTTGTTTGTTTTCTGGTAAAACAGCATATTTATTAAAATTTGCGATAAATGTACTGTTTGGACCAAATGAAAAATTGTATAAGGTTTGGAGAACATCACGAGCAAATGCTAAATTAATAGTATTTTCTGTTAGTAAACCTGTATATTTTGGAACGGATTGTAAACCTGATAACCCTACTAAAATATAATTTCCATTTTCAACAGTAGGTATTTGTTTTTTAGAATCCTTTGTTTCTGGATGTGTAATTACCTGAACAAGTTGCTCATCTTTTTTTGATGCAAAAGTCAATAGGTATATATTAGTAATATCATTAGTATATTTATATCTAGTTGAGTTACTTGCTTGAAATAAGAATCTTCTGTTTTTTGCTATTAAACTAATATTATTTTTATCAGGATTTGCAACAACGTTTTTATTTTTATCATCATAATCATATCCTAAGTTTTTTATCACTTTCGGATCATCGATAGCAAAAGTTGTATAATATTTTTTTATTTCTCCATATTCAGGTTTAGGATATTCTTTATGTGCTTCTTTAATACTTCCATCCTTTTGCGGTTCTTTAACAGTGTATGTATCATCTTTTGATCAAGAATCAGATGTTTGTTTTTTTAGTTTTTCAAGAATATCTGGATTGTTTACTAGAGTGTTTATATCAGGATTTATAGAAAGAGTTGCAAGTTCATAAGGAACGGTTTGTATTTTTCCATCTTTTGTAACATCTTTGTTGTCATTATCTTTGATGTTTATCTTTTGTTCTTTTGTGTCTTTTACAACAAAAGTATTTACACGTGGGGAAACTTCATCCTTGCTTGAGTAAAATTCAATACTATTTCCTACACTCGATGAATTTTTAAGAACGAATGATTGCACGCAACCTGTTACTGTTAAACCAAATAACAAAGTATATAAAACAATCTTAATTCATTTTCAAACTTTCTTTAGTGTATCTTGTTTTTTTTGTTGTTCCTTACCTTCTTGGTTGAAATAATTAAAATGATTTATTTTTTTCATTTTTCCTAAATTTCTCAAAGAGTTTAGCAATTGACTGCTTTTTAGTTGCATAATCATTTGCAATAAAATCTTTGCGAACAATTAACACAAAATCATAATTTAAATCATAAATCTTAATTTCATGAATAATTGCTTTAAGTTGTCTTTTATTATAATTACGACCGACTGCATTTTCAAATTTCTTTGGTACTGTAATACCTGCATGAAATGAAGAACTTTCTGCATAATAGATAACTAAATATTTATTAGAGACATATTTATTATTGTCAATTATTCTTTGAAAATCTCAGTTTTTTCTTAGTCGATATTGTTTTTTCATACAAATTATTATTTATCTGAAACTGTTAATCTTTTTCTACCTTTAGCTCTTCTTGCTGCTAAAACTTTTCTTCCATTTGCTGTTTTCATTCTAGCTCTAAAACCATGAACTTTGGCATGTTTACGTTTATTTGGTTGATATGTACGTTTGCTCATTCGTCCTCCTTTATAAATATATAATAAGCGTGAATAAATTATATAACAAATTTTTTTTTATCAAAGTAGCTTATTAAATAACAAAAACAACTATAATATAGCAGTAAAAATGGTATTTATCATATTATTAAAATCAATTAACAGTGTATAATTTACATGAATGTATGAGGTTTTATGTTAGATATAAAATATATAATTAGTAATGAAAATGAAGTTAAAAAACACCTAAAAAATCGTAGATTTGATATGCATTTTTTAGATGCTTTTTTAACTTTAGCAAAAAAACGCGGGCATATTATGTATGAAGCACAAAGTGCTAAAAGTAAATTAGCAGCAATTTCTAAGGAATTTGGTTTATATAAAAACAACCCCGAGAAACTTGCTCAAATTAAAAAAGAGATTCAAAAAATTAAACAACACCAAAGTTTATTAGACGAACAAAGTAATGAACTTATCGCAAAAATTACAAATATGCTGCTACAAATCCCTAATTTACCTACGAATGATGTCCCTGTAGGTAGAGATGAAAATGATAATGTAGTTATTGAGAAATTTGAAAACCTTGGTAGAGGACTTGTTTCAGATGTGTTGCCACACTATGAAATTGCGAAAAATTTAGATATCATCGATATTGAAAGAGCAGTTAAGTTATCTGGTTCAAGATATGTTATTTATAAAAATCAAGGAGCAAAGTTAGTTCGTGCATTAATTAATTTTATGCTTGATTTACACTTATCCAAAGGATATACAGAGTTTAACACACCAGTGATTGTTAAAGAAACTGCGTTATATGGAACAGGACAGTTACCAAAATTCCAAGAAGATTTATACAAAATTGAGGGTGTTAACGAATATCTAATCCCTACTGCTGAAGTTACATTAACTAATATTTATAATAATGAAATAATTAATCTTGACAAACCTTTTAAGGCGACAGCATATACTGAATGTTTTCGATCTGAAGCAGGTAGTTCTGGAAAGGACGCCAAAGGAATCATAAGACAACATCAATTTAAGAAAATTGAATTAGTTAAAGTCGTTAATGCTGAATCTGCTTGAAATGAATATAATCAAACCGTTTTAGATGCAGCAGATGTACTAGAAAAACTCGAAATTCCTTATCAAAAAGTTCGCTTATGCACTGGTGATTTAGGTTTTTCAGCAAAAACCACAATTGATTTAGAACTTTGACTGCCATCAGAACAAAGATTTAGAGAAGTATCTAGCATAAGTTATTTTGGTGATTTTCAAGCTCGACGTGCGATGATTCGTTATAAAGATAATGATGGTAAAACAAATTATGCTCATACAATCAATGGTTCTGGTGTCGCTGTAGACCGTCTTATTGCTGCTATTTTAGAACAATACCAAAATCCTGATGGGAGTGTTTCGGTTCCAAAAGTTTTAATCCCTTATATGAGTGGAGTAGAAAAGATTGAAAAACAGAGTTAAAAAACCATATGTATTTGCTTTTGATTTAGATGGAACCTTACTACAAAGCAATAATAAAGCACACATTGATACAATCAAGGCACTTAAAAAATCAAAAGAACACGGTCACATAAATGTAATTGCTACAGGGCGCGGAATCACTAAGACATTACCTCTTTTAGATTCAAAAGCAGTTGATCATATTGATTATTTAGTTTGTTCTAACGGAACTGCTGTATATGATATAAAAAATCAAAAAGCCTATATTTTAAATAGTTTAGATAAAGATATCTTTTATATAATGAGAGATATTGCTAGCAAGCATCAACTTATCATAACTGTTGATACACATAATTACAATGCTACCGCATTACCTAATAATCAAAAACCTCACTGAATTACAGATGCAAATATAATGGATATGAACATCATAAATCAAATCAGCATCGAAAAAATGCAAGAAGTTATTGAAAATAAAGATGTCCAAATTGTACAAATAGCACTGCGTAATCCACTTAAAAGCGCTAAGGAGATTACGGATTTGACTAAGAAATTGCTTAAAGATTTTGAATGCAATATATATCTTACCAACTCAATATATACAGATGTAAATCCGATTAACACCTCCAAGTTAATCGGATTAGAATATTTGCTTAATTTACTAAATCTTACAACTAAAAACCTTGTCACCTTTGGTGATAGTGGAAATGATATTGATATGACGAAACATGCTTCTTTAGGAATAGCTATGGGTAATGCTACAGCAGATTTGAAAGATGTTGCAACACACATCATTAATGACCATAACAGTGCAACAATTGGTGAATTTATTACTTCATTTTTAGCAGAATAAAAACAAGGTACTTCCTTGTTTTTATTCTGCTAGCTTTTTTCTTCTTTGATAATCCATAAAACTAAAGATAAATTGAATACCAAATAAAATAAATGAAATAATTTGTCACACAATACCCCCAACAAATGCATATTTATGCATAGCAGTTGCTGGATTAGAGATGTTTAAAGCTCAGAAAATAATTCATACAGTATTATTTAATTCATAAACTAAAAACATATACGGTGAAACTCCTTCTCATGAATTTGTTTTAATTGAGAAAATCATCTGTGGGATAAATGCTAAGGTTGTAAAAGCAGGGAAAATAAATCCCATAACTGATTCGGTTTTTGGATCTCATAAATAAACAGGAGTTTTAAATGAATTTGTTATTTTTAGGGCAATAAAGATAAGAGCAATAATTCAAGTAATTACTATTGCACCCATTCCAAAATATTTTATACGACTATCAAACTCATCTTTATATTTATAAAGTAAGATAATCATAGTTCCGTATAAAAATACCCCGACTGTATTGGCTACAAAAGTGCTTAATAATTTTTTATTTCCAAGCGATGATCATATCAATCAAAGTAAAATTCCAATCTGAAAGACTCAAAATGAAAAGAAGTTTACATTTCCGGTTTTACGGGTTTTGATTTGGTTAATTAGTTGCGGGACACCTAGCGATGCAACCACTATGGCTGCAATTCAACTAAATGTATGAATTGATATTTCTAATGGATTCATAGTGCTATTATATAATAAAACACACTAATGTGTGTTTAAAATTTCTAATATTTTTTCTGTATCACTGTTACCTGAAATTTGTTGGTATGTATTAATTGCTACATCGTCTCCAAACAGCACCTGCAACACTTTATATGCAAGTTTTTCAGCAGCAAATGCAGATTTACCTGAAATAATATTCTTATCAATTACGATACTTTCATCATGATAATTAATACCTTTTCGAAATTTCTGACTTCATTGCGATGGGTATCCAGTGAAATCTTTCTTTTTAATTATTTGATGTTCTGCTAAAACATTAGGTGCATCACAAATAGCCGCCATATTTTTATCTTTATTAATTCATTCTTGTATTTTATCTAATGCATCCTTGTTTTCTCTAAGAGCTTGTGCTCCACGTCCACCTGGAATAAAAACAAAATCATATTCATCTAAATCTATGGTTTTGTCTATATTTTCAATTTTAGTAAAACCAAATTGTCCGCTTGCCTGAGTTAAAAACTTGTGATAAAAAGTTATTTTATCAAACATATTGGACTTTTTTCAAATTGATAACGGAGTCACAAGTTCAATATCATTAAAATTATCTTCAATAAAAACTAATAAATTCATTATTTTTTTCTCCTAATCATCTTGCGATATACTAAGTATAACATTCAAGCAAGCGGAATTAAAACAACTAAGATAAAAATGATAATATACAAAATTAATCATGCTTTATTTTCAGATTTCTTGCGATTTTGAATTAATTCTTTTAATTTCGCTGTTGCATCATCGCTTCCAAGTTGCAAATCAATATCTTGAATGCGTTTTTTATCATATAAAAGTACTGCTATTAATAAACCTGTTAATCCTAGTTGCACAACCAAGTCAATAATTAACATAGTTTTTACACTTCCAAAAGCTTTATCCAAAGCTTCTTGGAAGTTTATAGCAAGATAAAAATTAGTATGAATTCCTGATGCTTGTGAAGGTGGTGTGCCTATTTCTAATGTTTTTGCTGACCATAAACCAAAGATAATTAAATTAAATAAGACAAAATAAGTTGTAAAAAAGAAATAAATTCACTTTATGCGTAAGGCTTTTAAGGATAAATTTTTAAATGTTTCAACAAACATGCTGCTTGAAGCTGCATCACCATTTGCATATGATTGTCGAAAACTATTTTCAGTCTTTTTTCAACCTGAAATCCTTATCAATCCTTTTATAGTTAAAAAAGCTGATAATAAAAATAAAAATGAAAATACTACATATAAAGCAATCCCGGAATAAGGATCATCTAAAGATTTCAAAACAACAACCAAAATAATTGCCAAGACAGATAAACCCCAAATAACACCTCAAAAAATTGCACTAATTCTACGAATAAAAATTTCTTTTTTTATGATTTTCTGAGTTGCTGGATTTAGCAAACCTTTTGGATCACGATATTTAACTTCTTCTTTAATTTCACTTTTCGAATCCATTTGAAGTTGTACAGTTTTAGCAACTAATTCATCGGAATTATTTTTAGGTTTAAACATAATTAACCTTTATTTTTAGAAAAATCATATGTTGCGATAAAGTTAGTTAGTGCATCTACTGTTTTTCTAACATCAAATTTATTGCTACTATTTGGATCAACTTTTTCATATGCACTTGAGATAAATGCATTTAAATCTTTTTTGGCATCCGAATTTATTTTATCAATTATCTTTTGAGCAAATGCTAGTTGTGTCTGGGCTGCTTTATCTAAATTAGGTGAAACATATTGTTCATAAATATTTTTTAAATTCTCTTCGTTTGTTATATAGTTTGTAGCAATTTCTTTTTTCTTTTGATCATTTGCTATATTATATTCAACCTGTTTAGTCTTAACTGCTTTTATGATATCATCAGTTAACTTTTTATCAAAATTTTTGGTTAGAAAATCAAGTGAATTATTTTCTCTAGCCTTATTCAAAAATGTTTTTCTAAGTCTTTCATCATTTATAATTGGAACTAATTTATTTGCAACTTCTTTAATTTTCTCTTGATCTTTTGATGTAATTTGATCAGGTGCTTTTTCTAAGATTTTTTGAATATCTCCTTGGCTGCTAAATTCTGATGCAAGGTCTAAGATATTAATAATTTTTGGAACTAAGCCACCGTAACTTTCACCTTTTCCACCGGTCATCAAATAAACTGAAAACTTGGATGCTTTAGATACTGATGAATTTTCAGGAGTAGATGAAGAAAGCACATTAGCAAATAATAGGGTTCCTGGTAACCCGACTATCATATTTCCTAATCCACCTGCTAAAAAACGAATTAAAAAATGTTTTTTTGGTTTTTCTTGTTTAATTACTTTATATTTTTTACGTGAATAAAAAATATGAATAAAGAAGATAATAACAACTCCTAAGAACCTTACAACTCAATATGTTATCAATGCAACAAGAGTAGCAAGTAAAGGAATAAATCTACGAATATCTGAATCATCTATTTTTTTTGTAGCAACCGTTACACTAACTATAGAAGCAATTATCGATAAAATAATCGCAGTTATTTTAACAGGAATATATTTTCAGTTATATAAAAAACCAAAACCAAATGAAATAATAATTAGAGCAGCAACCATAACTGGGATTCATACACTACCATCGACTGATTTTAATGCATCTGATATTTTTCTTAAAAAATCAGGGATTTGTTCTTTTGCATTATTTTGTTCTTGAAAATGTAAAATTAAATTTGTTTGCAGCATCTTATCCTTTAAATATATATTGCTTTATTCTTCTTTTTGTGTGGTTGTTTCTTATCAATTCGATCAATAAATAGCATTCCATTAAGATGATCTAGTTCGTGTTGAAAAACAATTGCTAAATAACCTGATACTTCATATCTTAATTGCTTTCGCTCAAAATAACTATATGCTTCTACAACAACTTTGTTGCTCCGATGTACTAATCCATCTTGATTTGGAATACTTTCATCAACACTTAAGCAACCTTCACCTGATTCTATAGCAATTTTTTTATCACTTTTTACCAGTACCTTAGGATTAAACAACACATCCTTAAATACTGTTTTTTCTTCACCATCTTTTACATGTACATAAAAAACATTTTTTAATATCCCATATTGTACTGCTGCTACACCTACTCCAGGACGGAATTTAGTATCCGGACTTTGGCTATCATCAATATGATAAATCATTGATTCGGCAAGTTTAATATCCTCATCTGTTAATGGGATCGGAACATTATGTGATTTTTTACGCAAAATAGGATCTGGAAGTTGCACTATATTTATCTCAAATTGTTTTTTTTCTTTCATTTTTATATTATATAATTATTTATAATTATTTGAAAATATTTATATTGCTATGAAAGGGAATAATGGTAGCATTTTTAAGTATCTTAACAAATATAGTCTTTTTTATTTTAGGTTATCTAGTTGGTTCATTAAATACAACAATTATTATCGGTAAAAAATTCTATAAAGTCGATGTTCGCGATTATCACTCGGGTAATGCAGGTTCAACAAATGCAAAAAGGGTTTTGGGTAAAAAAGCAGCTCAAATTATTTTATGAATCGATGGATTAAAAACCTTAGCAATTGTTGCAATTGCATATGGGATAACCTATGCTATAAATCATGATATCACTTTTAGATTAGAACATCAAAGTAATTTTGCAGATGTAAGTTATATAAAAGAAACTTTATACATCTTTCCTTCGTTTGCTGGTTTAGGAACAGTAATCGGGCATATTTGACCTATTTTCTTTGGTTTTCGTGGTGGAAAAGGGGTTGCTACAATTTTAGGATTAGCAACATCAATAAATATTATTTTACTTCCTATATTTGTAATATTATATTTTTTAGTAATTTATATATGAAAATATGTTTCATTAGGTAGTGTATTATCAGCAAGCATCACAGGTTTTTTTGCACTAATTCCTTGGATTTCAACTGGTATTTTAGGAACCTTAAATGCTACTAGTGATTCTTTATTCTTTATAGTTTATATTATTTATTTTGTTGCATTATTATTTGTTATATATGCTCATTATGATAACTTTTTAAGAATTCATAATAAAACTGAGCGCAAAGTTTCTTTTAAGAAACATAACAGTAAGTAAAAAAACTTTCTTAATCTATATGATAGAAAAGAAAGTTTTTATATGTATTTGCTATATGGTAAGGACTTAATATATTCTTCCATAAAAACCCAGTCTGGTGTTCCATCTGGTTTTGATGGTAGTTTGATGATAGTATTTTTTAAAAGATCCAATTTCCTTCCTCTACCAAAAGATCATTTAAATCTTTCTTTATCTAAGACAGTGGTAATAAATAATGCATTATATTTATTAAGCTGTTTGCTATACCCTAAGGTATTCGAAGTAGTATGTATCGCATCAACAGGCATATAAAATTGATAACCATTACTTCCTTCACCTTGACAAACAAATGCAATACAATTTCCTTTTGACATTAATGTTGATTCTGATACAATATTTTGCATCACACCATGATTTTCTTTTTTAGCACCTATAGCACCTATATAAAAGGCTTCAGTCCCTTCTTCGAATTCAGTAGAATTACTACATTTCCCTTTCACAAAATTAAACAAATCCTTTAAGTTATATTCTCTTCATTCACTAAACAAGGACATAAAAATTAACAGAAAATTAACATTGTATCATCTCTGCATATTTCTGAGGTGATTTTCAATCTAAAACAGATTGAATTCGTTTTGTATTATATCAAATT
>NZ_JBTHHI010000013.1:0-13574 GCF_054353835.1 Mycoplasma sp. 5912
TTTTTAAGGATATAACTTAGATTTTATTAAAATACACAAGAATTTTTATAATGTCGAAAAGTTAGCAATAACTGATTTAAATTTTTGATAACTTTTATTCGGAATAAATTCAGAATGTTCATATTCATAAACAATGTTCGAATCTTTAGTTGTTTTTACCTTTAATTTATTTTCTTTTATAAGTAATTGAACTTTATCTAGTCCAACCCTTCAACAGCCTAACTTGTTCTTATTCTTTTTTATAGCAGGAGTGATATGTATAAATCCCGATTCTAAAAGAGTTTTTCGTTTTGGTGTATTAAAGTCATATATAAAGTTAAAATCACTACTTGATGTTTTATCGCTTACCTTATTTTTTATACCATCATTATCAATAATAAACTCATTTGTTTCTTTGTTTCATCAAATAATATAACCCATATTTGGTCTCTCATTTAATGTTTCTGCTCCACCACCTTTTTGCAATGGATATAATTCTTTTTCATATAAATTTAATTTTTCGTTAAATTTTCATTTGTTTGTATTTTCTTGAATCCCGACTTTTTTAAAACTTAAATTGTCTATGTTTTTAGCATAAATATGTATATATTCATGACAAGAAGCAACGTTATTTTTATCACTTCTTCCTCCAAAGTTATTTACTCATATACATGATGCTACAAAATTATTTTCACCAAAAATTTCATCCATTAAAATTTTTAAATATGCTTGTTGGTTATCATCGATTGAAACAAAAATAACTCCATCATCTTTGAGAAGTTCTCTTGCCATACGAAGTCGTTCGTTCATCATATTTAATCAACTGTTTCTAGTATATTTATCACGGTAAATTAAAGTTTTGTTTTTCTTGTTTTCAGTATCATCTGCAACATTATTTCCATCTGATGCAGATCTTTCAGTGTTGTAAGGAGGATCGATATAAATTACATCATATTTATAATCTAACCCCGCTCTCTCTCTCTCTCTATGAGTATTAGATTCTTTAATGCATCATAGTTTTCACCTATGATTAATGTGTTTTGGTCTTTTGGCAGTTTATCATCAAAATTAAATGATAATTTATCATCTTTTCTTAAGATAGCAATAGTTTTGCTATTGCTTTCGGGTGCTGCATCAAAGGTAAAACCTGTTTTTACCCTCTGTGCAATAAATTGAAAAATATATTGTATGTTATTTGGATTTGTGCAATTATCAATGATTTCTTTAGCAAGATCTTTTTGATCTTTATTAAATTCTGTCGGTGAAAGATCATCGATAATTTGTTTATATTGATTTTTTAGTATTTCTAAAGATTTAGTTTCTTTAGCAGTTAACTTAGTTTTGTTTTTTGTCATGATTCTCCTTACATATATTATGTAAATATTTTACTATGATCTCAAAGACTTTACTATATTTAAACTAAAAAGAAATTCATACAGAGAAAAGGAAAGAAAAATATAAAAATAAATACCTTTGAATGAATCAAAGGTATTATATATGGAAAATTAATCTCTAATAACTATATAGTTATCTGCTCACTTTTCAGGAAATGTTCCTTTTTTCATTATAATAGTAAAAAAGTCTATGATAAATGTAAAAATAAGCATTCTTCATATAGCTCTAAAAAGTCATAATTTTAACATTCTCCACTTCCATGACTATATGTAATATTAACAGCATTCATCACTAAATTTTGTTTACCTTGTATAAAATTAATTAGAAAAACTATTCCCATAATTCCAAAGGTTACCGTAACTAGTAAACTGCTTATAAAACGACTTTCTCATCTTCTTCAATATCCTGCAATTCTCATAATACCTGCTTTCCATATAGTAAACAAATTCTTTTCTTAAAGAATCAAATCAATATTACAAAAAAAACAAAGAAATTTAAAGAAAAACACAGAATATTTATGAAAAAATTATAAAAAGCAAACCCTTGAAAACCAAAGGCATGACTTATAAAATAAATTCCATTATAATTTAAAACTTTCTTTTAATTTTGATTTGATTATTTGTTTAATTTTTGATGATGCTATATCTTTTTCAATATTTATAAATGTATGATGTTCTTTAGAGTAAATTTTTAAATTCTTTGAAAGTAATTTACCTAGCTGCCTATTATTTAAATACTCAATATTTACAACTTTAAAAAACTCTTTGTTCTTCAATTCAATCGTTCTGCGATATCGTTCTGTTTGTAATTGGTGGTTTTTGCTTGCATATAAGCGATTTTTTCATATAAAGTCTATATCTTTTAAAACTACAAAGACTAAATCAATTTTTGGTTCCAAAGAAAGCAAAAACTTATATCAAGGATGATAGAAGTAGTTTCAAGCAAATTTTTGTCATTTAGTAAAATAATTTATCTTAATTAAACATTTTGGGAACAAGAAATCATCTATCATATGTCTATCTATTAAGGATTTATTGAAATTTTGCATCTGCTTGATTTGTATATATCGATCTTTAAAGAATATTTTTTGAGTTCTATATCCGTTTTTCTTCATATCATTCATATAATCTATGAAAATCTTTTCATCTTTTAGTCTTTCATCAATAATTTGGATGTTATTTTTATTTAAAAATTTTCTGAGATTATTGATAATACTGGATTTTCCACTTGCACCCATACCGACAAAAGCAATTGATAATCTTGATTCTTTTGATGTGATTAAGTATAAATATATAGATATGGATAAATATATAAAGTTAATAAATATCAAGGTTCAACTTAAAAAACCAATACCAGAGAAGAAAACAAAGCAGATGATGTTTTTAAAACATCAAATTATTCAATTTGATCGAAATCCAAACGCCATCATAATCAATGCGATAATAGATATTGCATTAAATATAGCAAGGATTGCAGATGCTGATGTTTTATACTTAAAATTAGAACTAAATTCGATGTAGTTTATCCTAAGCAATTTACTAATAAAATCATTGGTGTATGGGTTTAAAAAGTAAAATGATGTTGAAATTACTACAAAGATTATAAAGAATAATATCGCTGCATACGATGATAGTCTTAGTTCCCTAATCCTTTTATTGTGCTTATGAATCAGTATTTGTTTTATATAGATATAAAACAAAATAAAGATATAAAGAATTTGGATAAATCCATCTATAACTAATCCGTTTGTAAAAGAAAGAAAAGATATAAAATAGCATTAGCAATCGCTAAAATATAAGCAATTTTCTTTCTTTTAGCAAACAAAATAATTGAAAAAACACCTAACAATCCAGAAAAAGCAACAAAAATATTAACTACCTTTTTTCAAGTATCAATATCCCTTTCTCAAATTCAAATTAGTGAATCTAAATCATATAAAGAAAGAAAAATTAATAATGCAGAAATGATAGTTAATAATAAGATTTCGTATTTTAATCTTCTTGTTATTATAAACCTCTATTAAAATTTGTGACTTTTTGTAAGAAGTTTCGGTTGATGTGGATTTGAAATATCATAAATTCCACTACTGCTGTAACCATCAATCTTTTTAACTTGAAAATTAGTTCCGTTTAAATTTCATGAAGTACGATCTGCTCTTAATGAGTTGTTATTCACATTAGCAACTGTAAGATTTGTATATGCATCGGTTCCACCTAATGATTCTGGTGTAATATGTTCGATATTTCATCCAAAGACTGATTTTTTACCATGTTCATCAAAATGAACAATAGTTCCTGCATAATCTTTTCCTGTATTACTATCACCAAATTGTAATCTTCATAATTTTTCTGCTTTTGTTGTCATAATATCTCCTTTGTAAAATGTTTAAATATTAAAATGTATAAAGCTTATATAAATTAAAATATTTATTTTTTAGGGTTGTTGTTTCCGCGGGAACCACCAGATGGGTTTCCGGTTTTTGATGGTCATCCAGCACGATTTGGATCGTTATCTGGTCTGTTATTTCCTTTGTTTCCAGGCATAAAACCTCCTATTTATAATTAAAAATTTTTTTGCATAATAAGCTTTTATACTTTTTTATTTTACAAAAAAAAAAAAAAAACAAAGCAACCCAAGCATTTGAGTGCTAAATTTTGTAATTCGTTTCATATATTTTCATAAATTGCTATTTGGTGTTAAAATAGTGATTTTGTAAGTCTTATACATTTTCAAAATAATTTATGTTTTTAACATTTATTTACTGCTTTAAAAGTTTCTTAATAAGTTCTGAAACCACTGTAACATTTATGCTATTTCCTAGTTGTTTATATGCTTTTTGATCATTTTGATGTAATTTAAAATTTTCTGGAAAACTTTGTAATCTTGCACATTCTCTTGGTGTTAGTCTTCTTTTGTATTTACCTATTATCGGAATGTGTACCATTGCAACTAAAGCAGGGAATACATCAGGTTTTTTAACCCTTATACCAGAAGGACGAAATTGAATGATTCCTTCTCAGATGTTGTTGATTTTATCCCCTGCTTGTCATTCAAATTTTTGATGAGTTTTCCTAAAGTGTGAAATATCTTTTGATATTCATTTATCGATAAAAGTTTTGTTTTGATTATATAGTTTTTGATTTTTTTTAATAATATCTTGTTTTCATTTCGGAAATAAAGGATCGACATCGTTGTTATTTAAATATTCAATATAAACAGGAAAACCAATAACTTTTTGATTTATATTTAAATAAAAATCATTTCAAAAATTTAGTACTTCTTCATCATATTCACTAATATGATATTTTGAATTATCAATATTTTTATCCAAAATATCATTAACAGAATTTGCATCTTTTTTTATTAAATTATGAAATGAGATATTTAAAGGAACATCTTTGTTTTTTGGGTCATATTTACCTAGTATATAGACACGTTCGCGAATTTGCGGGATGCCAAATTGGTGCGGGCTTAGTATGAGAGGATTTTTAGTTAATCTATAACCTAATTTATATAGATTTTCTTGAATAATTTTTCATGTCCTACCACCATTGTGACTAATAAGATTACGAACATTTTCTAATAAGATGTATTTTGTTTTAGTATGTTTTAAAATTCTTTCAATTTGGAAAAACAAGGTACCTCTTGTATCGTTTAAACCTTCTTGTTTACCTGCTTTTGAGAAAGCCTGACAAGGAAATCCAGCGAATAAAATATCGTGTTGTGGAATCGAATCCACTTTTATATTAACAACATCTAGATTCGAATCAAGATGGTAATTATCATAATAAGTAGCAACACATTCTTTATCTATTTCAGATGCAAGAACACAAATTGCATCCTTATCAACAATTTTCATCGCTTGATGAAAACCACCGATACCAGCAAATAAATCGATAAATTTCATTTTATTTCCTTTCTACATCAAATGAATATATAATAAAGTTATCTATAGCATTTTTATTGATTGAATATTTAGGTTTTCTTAAACTACCATCAGGTTGTTTACCTTGTTTAAATAAGTTGAACACATATTTGATATTTATCTTATTTACTTCTAGAATATACATCTTCTTAAACTTTATAGAATGTTTCATTCTGTTGATATAACTTAATGAAGAAATATCTTTTTGTTCGGAGATAAAATCATCAATTTGTTTGATATTTCTATGTTGTTTTAAATTGTTTCAAAACCGAGTAGTTTGATAATTTGTGTTACTATCTTTATCTTTTAATGAACTATGTTCATAAATTAGGTATCATAATTTATTGTGTTTTATTAAAGCATCATTGATGTGTTCTATATCATTTCCAATAATTTGTATGTTATTTTCATCGCTTGATTTTAAATCACCATAAAAATCATCATTTTTTAAATATAAATCAAAATCCAAAAACTCTTTTTTATTTATGTTTTCTGAATTAGTATAAACAATATTATATATCTTATTATCTTTAATGAATTTTTCAAACAAATATTCTAAATATCAACCACTTCATTCTGCTTGAAATGTGTTTTTAAATTTTGCACAAAACATCTGTTTATATGCATCAATGCCTTTAATTTGTATATTTCATTTTAAAGAAAGATTAAATAAATTTATTTGATTTATTAATGATGGATTATTATTTATTCGCTTGTTCAAATAATCATTAATTTTATCACTTCTGATTACAGTTATTTTATTGTTATTTTTATCATATTTTTCAAATATTCCAAACATTAATCCCTGACTTAAATCATTTATATATACATGCGCAGATGAATTATTCATTTTCTTGTTTATATAAGTTTGTGTATCAAAGGAAACGAACATAATGTTTGTATTATATTTGTATATACCAAGAATAAAGGTATTTTTGTTCGTATTTATCACATCTTTATACCAAGATTTTAGTTGAATTCTCTTTTTATAAATAGGATGTTGTCCATTACCACCTAAATAAGTTATATTAGCAATAAGAAGAAAAATGTCTGTGTTATTTAAACTGGAATATTTGAAAAATTTAGCATTTTTATTACATTTTTCTATCTTTATTTTGTTATCTAGCAAATTATTTAGGAGTTGAAATTTTTCATCATAACTTAATATTTGATCCAAATCAATACAAACAGAATTATCAATATTTAATTGTTCACTTTTTAGATACATCATTCTCCAATAAGTTGATTAAATTATATTTTTATATAAACATTTCAATGCATTTTTGTATATATTAAAAAGATAAAATAGGATATAAAGTATTTAAAGGTTTTATATATAATATAAATATGAAAAATATAATTAATGTAAAAATAGAGATTCAAAAGAACTCTCCCATAAAATATGAATATAATCGAAAAACCAAGCAACTAGAAGTTGATCGAATTTTACGTGGTGATTTTGTTTATCCATGCAATTATGGATTTGTTCCAGATGCACTAGATTGAGATGGAGATGAATTAGATGTATTATTATATTCACCTGAGACATTTATTCCTGGTGTTTCGTTGAAAGTTCGCATTATTGGAGCGATGAAAATGATTGATGATGGAGAAACTGATACAAAACTAATTGCTGTACATGCTGATGATTATCGTTTAGATAACATTAAAACCTTAAAAGATTTACCAGCACCTTTTTTAGATACTGTAAAAACCTTCTTTTCAACATATAAAAACTGAAAAAGACCTAATATTACTGAGATTTCTGGATTTGAAGATGTTGATTGAGCATTATCAGAATACCAAGAATGCATTGAGTTAATGGAAAAATATGGACAAATGGATAAAAAAGAATTTATCAAAAAGATGCAAAAAGAACATCCTGATAAATATAAATAAATAAGTTTATTCGCTTATTTAATATAAAAATGATTTTATTTTCATAATTTTGCAATTTTGAAACAAGAAATTTGTTTATATCATAGTTAAATACAATTAAAAACTAAAAAATTCTATAAAATTTATACATATATAAATAGGAGATTTAAAATAATATGACAAAAAAATTTAAGAAATTTTTAATCGGGTTTGGAACACCGATTGCTGCTACAACTGCATTGATTGCAGCATCATGCGGAACAAAGACTCAAACATCAAATCCAAGTAATTACATTAATCCAAATGAACGTGTTGCTACAATTACTAAAGATAACACATTTACATTACCAGATAGTATGGTAGGAACTAAAATATATGTTATTACTGACACAGGACATGTAACTGATAAATCATTTAACCAATCACAATGAGAAGCGGCATTAACCATTTTAGATCAAACAAGAAAAGATGGAAAAAATCAACTTGAAGTAAAATCAGTTGAACCAAGAGAAGGTAAATATGACGATTCATATAGAGCTGCTTTAACATCTGGAGCAAAAATTTGAGTTCTTTCAGGATTTACCCATATTGATCACATTAAAAACTTTATTCAACAAAATAATGCTGCATTAAAACAAAAAGGAGTAAAAATATTTAATGTGGATTTTGCATTAAATCCAACTGAACTTAATTACCCTGATATTTATAATATTAACTTTAATGTAAACGAAGCATCATGGATGGCTGGTTATGCATTAGCTAAATATGTTGCAGAAAATGAAACTGATAAAAAACTTTCATCATTTGGTGGTGGAGCATTTCACGGTGTAACCGACTATATTACTGGATATCTAAAAGGTATTTTAGAATGAAACAAAGAAAACCCAAGCAAGAAAGTTACTCATGAAGCAGTTAGATTAGATTCAGGGTTCCAACCTGGACCACAAATGGACCCAGTTATAACATCTGCATTAGCTTCTAACCCAGTATTAATTTATCCAGTAGCTGGACCTGCCACCAAAGCAACATTAGATAAGCTTAATCAAAATAACCAATCCACATATATTGTAGGAGTGGATGTTGACCAAGGTAAATCACTTTCTGCACCTGATAGATTCTTAACATCAGTGCTTAAAAATATGGCTCAGGCTGTTTATGATTCAATTTTAGAAAAAGCATTTGGTGACACTAAAAAACCTGTATTCGGAGACAAGAACAGTGTAAAAGGTGACTTCGCTGAAGGTTGAGTTGGTTTAGCTCCATCTTCATTAAAAGATACAACAAATAGAGAAAAAATGAATGAAGCTATAACAGCAGCAGAAACCAAATTTAGATCATTAACAGCAGATCAAAAAGCATTTATCGATTCAAATAAAGCAACTACTGATGGAACAGCATATACAGATGATCAATTAGCTAATTTAATTAATGAACTTGTTGAAGGAGTAAACAAATAATTAGTTTTATCAAAACACATCATATTTGATGTGTTTTCTATCATTATGTCATTAAAGGAGTAAGATGGAAAAACACGCAATAGAATTTATTGATATTTGTAAATCCTTTGGTGAAATAAAAGCAAATCAAAATATTTCATTTAAAGTTAAAAAAGGTACGATTCATGCCTTAATAGGAGAAAACGGTGCCGGAAAAAGTACTTTAATGTCTATTTTATTTGGACTTTACGAACCTGATAAAGGAATAATTAAAGTTAATGATAAAGAAGTTTCAATAGATGGACCAAATGAAGCAAATCGCCTTGGAATTGGTATGGTGCATCAACACTTTAAATTAGTAGATGTATATACAAATCTAGAAAACATCGTTTTAGGTAGTGAAGATAATAACAAACACACCCGAATCATTGATTTTAAACCCGCAATAAAGAAAATAAAAGCAATTCAAGAATCATTTAATTTATACTTTGATTTAAATAAAGTTACTGGAGCTGAAACGGTTGCTACTCAACAAAAAGTTGAAATTATGAAGATGCTTTATCGTGATTCAGATATTTTAATTTTTGATGAACCAACTGCCGTATTAACAGACCAAGAAATTCAAGGGTTGTTAGAAACGTTTAAACTATTTCGTAGTCAAGGAAAGACAATTCTATTTATTTCACATAAATTAGGCGAAATAAAGGAAGTTTCTGATAATGCTACCGTCCTGCGTTTAGGAAAAGTAACTGGTGACTTTGCTGTTAAAGATGCATCAATAGAAGAAATGGCTTCAAGAATGGTGGGAGGAGATGTTGAGATCACCAGAAACGAATATTCTGATACCACCAAAAATCCTGTTGTATTAAGCATTCAAAATGTTTCAACCCAAGGAGATAAACCACTTAAAAATGTTTCATTAGATGTTAAATCTGGTGAAATACTAGCAATTGCTGGAGTTGAAGGGAACGGACAATTAGATTTAGAATATGTTGTTAGTGGAATGAAAAAGCCGATATCTGGTGATATTTTACTAGCACAAACTCAGTTATCACAAAAACGTGTTAAAGAGATAGCAAGAGCAAATAAATTTAAAAACATCGGATTGTTTGTTTTAAGTTTATTGATGCTAATAGTTGGAATTGTATTAATAGCAGTACCAAAGCAAGTATCAGAACAATTTACATTTAGAATTTTAGGTGGCATATTCATTTTTGGATTTGTATTATTATTAGGGATATTCTTTAAATTGATACTTGGAATTCAAATCAAACATGTAATAAATAAATTCCGTTTAAATGGGTTAAATAAAATGAAACTACCATTTCAAAAACTAGCAACCTGATCTTTTTCAAGTATGATAATAATGTTTCTTTTCACCTTAATATTTGTAGGATTGTTATTTAAATATAAAACTGTAGCATTAATTGTTTTATTAATGATATCGATTATTTGTTTTGTAGCATTCGGATTAATTGTTTTACATTCATTTTGATATTCAACAATTTACGGAAAGTTTAAAAACAAAAAACACGAACTTCTAAGTTCTCATCTTATAGGCTTACTATCATTAATAGCATTAATTGATTTTGTTTTTTCATTAATCATTAGAAGTTCAACTTTATTAGTATTTCAAAGTTTAGTAATCGTTTTTAGTAGTATCTTTTTAATCGGTTTGCTTATATATATGTTTTTTGTATTTAAACAAAACCAGGCTAAATTTATGATTAAAAAAGACACTACTGAAAATATTTCACTTACTGATTATGGAGTAAAAAACATATCACGTTTAGGTGTTACATTTATACCAAGTGACAGACATAAACACGGACTTGTTTTAGATTATAACATCAAAAATAATACAATATTAAGACGTTTATGAGATAGTGAATATGTGAGATTTGGTATCTTAAGGGATGCAAAGATTAAAAAAGAAAATAACCTAATTACAACTAAATATGATGTGCGTGGGACAAGAGGTGGTCTGTCACAAGCAAGACAATTATCTGGTGGAAACCAACAAAAATTTATTGTTGGTCGCGAAATGAATACCCCACATGATTTTATTTTAATTGTGCAACCTACCCGCGGTTTAGATGTTGGAGCTATTAAAAACATTCATGAACAAATTTTATTAGAAAAGAAAAACGGAAAGGCAATCTTATTAATTTCATATGAACTTGATGAAGTCCTTGCTCTTGCTGATAAAATTGCTGTAATTAACAGTGGAGAAATATTGGCAGTTAAACAAGCACAAGATTTAACCAGAACCGAAATTGGTATATATATGGCACATAAAAAAGAAGGAGGTGTAAATGTATAAATATGCAGATAGTAAATTTGCTTCATTTATGGAATCAACCCGACGATTCTTTATGTTTGAAGAGAAGAAAAACACCCGAACAAAAATTTATTCATCCTTATGAGCTATATTTTTTGGTTTACTAATTGCTTCAGTCTTCTATATGATTTTAGGGAGATCTGGTCAAAATGGTCGACAAACAGGACTTTTCACATTTATAACATATGTATTTACTTTTGCTTTTGATTCATTAAACCAAAAATATTTATTGCTTTATTTAATTTTCTTTGGTTTTGCCGGAATAGGTGTTTCCATCGGATTTAAGTCAGGATTGTTCAATATTGGTGCTGCAAACCAGATGACAACACCAGCAATTATCTTTTTTGCTGTATTGATTCTTTCAAGAACACCCGTTAATAAAATAAGTGTTTCATACCTTGTGATAATGCTATTTATCTTTGTTATAGTTGCATTTATTATGGGTGCTTTATCAGGACTTTTAAAAGCATATTTAAATGTACATGAAGTAATTTCAACCATCTTTTTTAATTGAATAATTGCATACTTGGCACAATATTTATTTAAAAAGGATAACGGTGCATTTGGAACAGGGTTAGAACCTTGATTTGATCAAATCCAAGGAACAACACAAATATTTATTAGTGAAACAGTTACATATAACTTTATTTATGCAGGACTAGTTTTATTAGGTTTTTTTGCAGTTTTAATCTGATATATTTATGCAAAAACTTCAATAGGTTATAAAATTAAAATGGTTGGCTTAAATAAAACCAATGCAAAATATGTAGGTATAAATGAAAAAATGCTGACTGTAATGGTAATGGGATTGTCAGGAGCATTCATAGGATTTGCTGGATTTTATTACATAGTCTTACAACGTAATTCCTTAGAAGCATCAAATTCCCCAATAGTCATCGGATTTGATTCGATTGCTATCGCCTTGATTGCTTTAAATTCCCCAATAGGAGTCATTTTATCTGCATTTTTATACTCACTGCTATATACATCAGAAACTTTCTTTCAAGCTATTCCACAAGGAAGCGAAGCAATTCGTGAAGAATTCTTTATGCTAATTTATGGAATTATTATCTTCATCGCTTCGCTGTCACTAATCTTTTATAAATTTAAACCGTTTCGGTGATTGTTTAAACAAAGTTATCTGATTACGAATAAAGTGTACTGGAAAGAATTTAAAAAATACTATCAACAAAAATTTAGTATTTTTGTTCCGAATCGCTTTAAATTAGTAAATAAATGATTTGAAGGTCAAAAACTCAAACGAGCTTTTGCTAAAACCGAAAAAGATTACCAAAATAATGTAGCCCAAAGGATTATTGCTTCAAAAGACTTTAGCAACGAACAACTGATGCAGATGTATGATGAGTTATCAAAAATTAAATTTCAACATAATGCCCAAAAAGAAGTTGCAGGATTAAATATTTATCGAGACTTACTTGGAAAACATAAAAATGAAGCAAAAATGTTAAAAAACAATTTTAAACATTTTCAAGAAGAACTGTTTTTAACATTTATTAAGAAAATAAAAGATAAATACTTTAAGACCTTTAAAATCAAAGAGGAGGTTGCATAATGGAAATTATTATTAGTCATGGTGCATTCTTTCTTTGTATCTTGTTATTAGGAACAATTTCTGGTATTTTCTCCGAACGTGCTGGGATAGTTAACATTGCAATTAATGGATTTATGGTGTTTGGTGCTTCTGTATATGCTGTTTATAGCACAATATTTACTGAAGTAATTAAAACCAACAATGTTTGAACTAATATTCCTTTAGTATTTCTTTCTTCAATTACAACTTTGTTGCTCTCGTTCCTATTCGGGTTTGCTGTTATAAAGTTAAAAGCAGACCAAACCGTTGTAGGATTTGCAATTAATATACTTGCTGGTGGAATTGGTGCTTTAATCGTGTATCTGCTTGCTTCAAAAGTATATGCAGGACAATATGTAGAGTTTAAAAACCGTTTTGAACTAGCATTAGATACCAATGAAAACAAGTATGGGAATATACTTTCGCTAAAGGTTGTTTTAACCGTTGTAATCACATTTTTAGCCTGATTTGCCTTGCGTAAAACCAAATGAGGACTTAGATTTAGAGCGATTGGAGAAAATCCACAAGCAGCTGATGTAGCCGGAATTAATGTTAATCGCATGAAATGACAAGGGTTAATGATTGTAGGGTTAATTTCAGGTGTTGCTGGTTCAATCTTTATTCAATCGAGTCGACTCACCGAGTTTTCACTGACTAAGGATGTTTCTGGTTTTGGTTTCATCGCATTAGCAATTATGATAACTTCAAGATGAAAGGTATCAATTTCAATTATAGTATCGCTATTCTTCTCAATTCTACTTTCCATTTCATTTTATGGAGCGATCTCATTCGGGGAAGGATTCCGTCGTTATAAAGACTTGTTCCAAATCTTACCTTATATTGTAACTTTAATAGTCTTAGTTGCTACAAGTCGCAATACATATGGACCTGCCGCAGCAGGAATCCCGTATGATAAATCAAAACGATAAACAAAACAAAAAGAGCATCTGCTCTTCTAAAACACAATTTAAAAAGCTACACAATAACTTAATTTTTATAGTGTAGCTTTTTATATTGCATTTAGGCATC
>NZ_JBTHHI010000014.1:0-12952 GCF_054353835.1 Mycoplasma sp. 5912
AATTCATTTTTCATAATAAAATTATAACATAACAGTAAGAAAACGTAAGAAAAAATAAAATAATTTTCAAGTTTCTCTTATATATATTTATATATATAAGAGAGTTAAATAATCAAATAAAAAATCCCACTTATGTGGGAAATGCAGGTATAATCTTAATTTTAACCAAGATGCTTATGTTAAAGACATTACAGATCCAAAAGTCTTAGAATATCTTAAGAATAACTATGCACACAACATCGATGTTATCATCGGTGGTTTTCCTTGTCAAGGATATTCTATGGCCGGTAAAAGAGATAAAGATGACAATCGCAATCAACTTTATAAATATACCATAAAGGTAATTGAAGACATTCAACCAAGTCTTTTTGTCTTAGAAAATGTAAAAGGAATTCTTTCTTTTAAAGAACATGATGGAAATTTAGTAATAAATAAAATTATTGACAAATTACATAGCATTGGTTACTATGCAAAATATATCTTGCTCGATGCATCAAATTTTGGTGTTCCACAAAAGCGTCAGAGAGTGATTTTTATCGGTGCTAAACAACATCAAAAGGAAAAAGTTGATAAAGTAATTAAAATGCTTGAAAACACTTTTCTACCTATTAAAACCGTATATGATGCTATATCTGATTTAGAAAATGTTTCTGAGGATGTAAAATGAAATCATATTTTTTCAAAGCATTCACCTAAAATGTTTGAAAAAATTAAAAATACACAGCCTGGTAAATCACCGATGAAAAATTATTCCGATGCATTTAGAAGACAATTTTATGATAGACCAGCAACTACGGTAAAAGAAAATCATGGTGGAGTTCATTTGCATCCAAAACTACACCGGGTTATGACCCCTAGAGAATTTGCTAGATTACAAAGTTTTCCAGATGATTTTATTTTTACTTCTTCAAAAAGTAATATCTTAAAACAAATTGGCAATGCTGTTCCACCGAAATTATCCGAAGAAATTGCTAAAATTATAAATAAGGTCTTTTATGAATAATTGAAATTTACTAAATAAATATAAATCTCTTTTGATAAGTCAGTTACATAATATATTTAAAGTGTATAAATATTAAATACAAGTTAATGCAGAAGATTTAAATTTATTAGAATCTAAAAATAGTACTCTTCGATCTTCAACAGCAATAGGATTTATCATAGAAGAATTTGTATATCAAAAACTAAAGAATGTATTTTGCGATTTTGATGTAAGTATTTATCGCAAATCTAAGACAACTGCACAAAGTTATGATTTTATCTTAGATTTTTTAGATGTTATGTTTTTAGTTAATATAAAAATTGAAAATAACACAAGTAAAAATAATGCTGTTGCATCTATAAGTAAACTGTTATTAGATTATTATAAATTTATAAAGCAAGGTAAAAACTTCTTTTATCTTATCATAAAAATTAAATATAAAACCTTGGATGTTAAACCAGAAATATCATATTATGATAAAATTAAAATAGAAGATTTTTCAATATATGCACTTGACGAATTTTCTTTTGATAACAAACACAAACAGGATTACCGTAACTGAAGCACAAATTTTAAAGCAGAATCTGGGAGATTAATTATTGATTCAGAATTTTTCAAAAACAATAAACTTAATCTAACTGATTCAATTTCAAATCAAAAGACTTTTGCATCTTTACAAAAGATATTCAAAAGACTTAAACAATAACATTTCATCACAAAAAAATTTTTTATTTTTTCTTTGTAAAAGTCCTATTATGTTATAATAACTTAGGTCTCAAATGGAACAGTACTCAAGAGGCTGAAGAGGCGGTCCTGCTAAGACTGTAGGGGAGGCAACTCCCGCGGAGGTTCAAATCCTCTCTGTTCCGCCATTTTTTTAATATTTAAATTCAAATTTTCATACCTTTTTTAAGCAAGTTGGTTTCTTAAATGAAATCATTCTTAAATTTGTTTTAAATCCTTAAACAAATTTTTAATTTTTAATAATTTAAAGACACCTTTTAACCTTAGGTGTCTTTCTTTATAAATTCAGCTAACCAAGCAACATCATTGCTCTGTAGATGCATATGAACCTTATTTTTCACTATTTCAAATGAATTAGCTGTAGTTGCTGAATATCTTACAATCTCAAACATTGATATGTCATTTTCAGCATCGCCGAACACCATTGTTTTATTTGCATCTAAATTATATTTATCCAGCAACCATTTTAGTGCATTACCTTTGGTTGCAAATTTGGATGTGATATCAAAAAATTGTTTTTGTGATACTACACCAGTAATATTTGCTTTATTTTTAAGGTATTCTTTTAGTTCAATAAACATCTCTTCATCGTTTTGTCTTCTTACAACTAAGAATTTAAAATATTGTCAATTATATTGTTTTAAATCCACTTTTGCTTCTATATATCTACCTTTTTTAACTCTGCTAGGATAATTTTTCTTTATATAAAAATCACTTAAGTGAGTATTGTATGCAACCATTTTATCTTTAGTATAGAACAAAAAATCAAAATTTAATTCAATTAATTTATCATATAAATCAAATGCATCTTCTTTTAAGATATCAAATGATTTAACCAGTTTATCATTTTTTAAATCATATATCATCGAACCATTTGCTAAAATTAGTGGAAACTGAGTTGGTATATGATGGATAAATGATTGAATGGTAAACTTGGGTCTTCCGGTTGCTATGATAATATTTTTATTTTTGCTTTCTAAGTATTTTAATGCATTCAATTGTGCATCTAAAAGTTTAAAATCGGATGTCAATAATGTCCCATCTAAATCAAAAACAAAGGTATCAATATCATTCAAATTAAAATTAATTTTCATAACTTTTAAATCATATATATTTTCCTTATTCAACTGTATACTATGTATTTTAGTTAAAATTTCATTATTTGCATTAAACAAACATATTACCTTATTTATATAATTAAACTTAGCAAAATCCTTGCATTGTATTTGGATTTTGCTAAGTTTATTTTCTGTTATTGAACTTAAATCCTTAAAATAAAATCTTAGTTGCATTAGCTAAATAATTCCGAAATGTTATCAATATCTTCTTGTGATAAGTCTGTTTTTGCTTTTAATTCCAATGTTATTTCATTTGATCTAGCTAAATTGTCTCTTAATTTATTTTTACGATTTGATAAGTTTAAAAAAGATTGAATTGAAATTAAGAATGTTGATATCGAAGAAATAAATGAAATAGCAACAAACATAGCCATTGTTTCATTTGGATAACTATTTCAACGAATTGAATATAGGTTTAATACCACAACTGATGCAGATACTGCTATTGATAAAATACTTAAAAGTATGAATATTGTTCTTCAAAGAACATACTTTTTTTGCACATAATTTTTCATCATATGAATTTTTGGGATAACTGCTATTGAATTATAAACTTGTTTGATCTTGCTCATTTTTTCTTCCTTTTTGATAATCTTGAATGTCTAATAATGCTGTTGATTTATATCTTTCAGTTTCTAAAATATGTAATGCTCTTTTGTATAAAATAAATTTATTGGTGTCATTATTATGTGTATATAAATACAATTTTGATTTATAAAATACATATTCCATTTCAAGTTGCTTAACTTTCTTTTTATAAAAGATAAACTTACTATTAACGACAAATAAAGACAAAATACCTGATATTAATGATAAAACCGAGTTAATAATTGTAGTTAATAAAATATAGTTCGATGAATTATTAATGAACTCGTTTTTATATGGATTGACATTGTTTAAAAAGTGTGGATTATTCCCTGCTAAAAACAATATCGCGATGATACTAATATAAAAAGCTGTGATAATGGTAATAAGGTTTAAAATGTAATAAAAAACTCCATAGACATACATTTTGATTTTGGCATTTTTGATAATTTTCCCATACATTTTTCTTGGAGTTAAATCTCGTTTTGATTGCATTATTTTATCCCTCTTTGAAACTCTGCTTTAAGAATTTTACCTATACCAACTTTCTTTTTCTTAGTTGCTTTTTCTCAAAGTTTATCAATAATCACTTCTAAATCAGCCTTTGAAATTTGGTTGCTATGATACTTTAAATCAAGGTATTTTAAAGTATTAACAATTTTTTTATACTTAGCAGAACGATCAAAATATTTATAAATAATCAAGGTTAATGTCAAAATAAATGAGAAAATTATAAATACAACTAGCACCATTAACAAAATATAAGATGTTGATTCAAAAACTTTTTTATCTTCGTTTCCTTTATGGACCAGCGCCACTAATGCATAAATAGCAACTGAAATAGATGCAATACTAAGTAGTGAAATAATCGATGACAACAGTGAATCAACAATCGAATAAATGCGCAATGATCGCTTATCTATATCATATTTTTGTTTAAGTTTTTCTAAAATTAAATTCATATTATTATATTTTATAATAAAAAGTGTATGTAATTAATAAATTATTTTATAATTTAGGTATGAAAAAATGAGCTATATTTAGTGATGTTGATGGGACTATATATCCCTTTCCAAGTAAAGAATTGACAAAAGAAAATGTTTCAAAAATTCATGAAGTTGTTGAAAAAGGAATCCCTTTTATCATTAATACCGGTAATGGACCATATCCGAAAATTCAAAATTTAGCTGAAAAAGTACACTCTCGATATATCATTTGTTCGAATGGTGCGTTAATTTTTGATAATCAAACAAAAGAAATTTTGCATATTGAATATCTTCCACAAGAAGAAGCGAAAAAAGTTTGAGAACTTGCAGATGAACTAGGATTAGGTTTATATTATTTTGGTACACATAAATATTATTTAAAAGGTGCTGATGATCGTTTCCGTAAATTCATTAGTGATTTTTGTGAATATACCGACTGAATCGAAACAGGTGAAATACCATCTGATTTACATAAAATTGAGTCTTATGGACCATTAGAACTTGTTGATAAATTTTGTGAACTTGCAAAGCAAAGAGGTATCAATTTAAATATTGTAAACCTTAAATCACATATTGAAATAACAAAAGCAGGTGTATCAAAAGGTAGTGGTATTAAGTGAGTTTGCGATAATCTTTTAAATGCATCTGTTGATGATGTAATGGCTATCGGTGATAGTCAAAATGATATTTCTATGTTCAAAACAGCAGGATATACATATGCAATGGAAAACACTGATTCATATTCCAGAACTTTTGCTAAATATTTTACATCCACAGTAGAACAAAATGGTTTAGCAGAAGCAATTGATGATTACTTATATCGTAGTGATTTTGAATTAAAACGTGCTATTTCACAGGGTTTGAAGAAAAACAAATAACCTCTTTGAGGTTTTTTAATAAAATGTATATAAATAAGTAATTTTTAGATATGTAAAACAATTTATAAAGGATATTATGAATAAAAAAATTAAGTTAGGACAATTTTTTACCCCAAAAGCTGTTGTTGATATAGCTTGAAAAATGATTAAAAGAAATAAAGTTGAATTTGATTTTGTTGCTGATACATCTGGTGGAAATGGCGATTTCATCACAGATGAAGTTGCAGATAAATTTATTTATGTTGACATCGACAAATACTATTATGATTATGTTAAAGATAACTATAAAATTCTTAAGACATTAAATAAAAATGCATTAAACGATTTGAAAAGAAGTGATATATGTACAAATGATAAAAAATTATTAATTGTAGGGAATCCGCCATATAACAACTGAACATCTTTTTATATGAAAAACCAAAAAGGAAGTATGCTAATAAATGATACATTTAAAGCACGAGATATGGGAATTTCTTTTTTAAAGATGTTTAACCATTTGGATGTTGAATATATTTGTGTTTTACATCCGTTGTCTTATTTGATTAAAAAATCTAATTTTAATCAACTAGGTCAATTTAAAAATAATTATGTTCTTACAGATGGGATAATAATTTCATCAAATTTGTTCAATGATACATCCAAAAATACACAATTTCCTATTATAATAGCTCTTTATAAAAAAGATTCAAAAGGGATGAGTTTCGATGAGATAAAAACCTTTACTTTTTCGGTTCATAACTCAAATTATAAATTCTGTCTAAATCAGTTTTTATATATAGAAGATGTGCATACAAAATATAAAGACAAGTCAATTACAGGTAATTATGCTCATTTTAGCACTCTAAGAGATATGAATCAGTTAGTAATTAATAAAGGGTTTTTAGATCAGGAAAATGCTCAATCTATTAGAGTTAAAGGACGAACTGCCTTAAAAATCTTCAAATATCTACAAATATTAAAATCTTGATATTCTAAAAATAAAAATGAGTTTTACTTTTTAGGTAATTTTTCTCCAATTGTTAATAAAGAAATATGAAAAAACATAGATACTAAGGGTGAAAAAAGCATCTACCAAGAAATAGATTTGTTTTTTAAAAAAGAACTATCAGAAAATAATTCTATTTTATCAATATATACCGACAAATTAATTTGAAATTTCACCAATATATCACCTTCTGGAAAATATAGATTTAAAAAGAGAGAAAAACATTTTGAACAAGGTGAAATAAAACCTTCTGCATCACAAGTAATTACTGATAAAGATTTTTTAGAAATACAAATAGGATATGATAAAAAAGTAGAAGACTTTTACAGCAAACCTTCTCTTTATAAACTTGCTTTTAAAAATAACAAGGATGAAGATAAATATATTTTTGAATTATCTGATATATTTTATTGAGGGTTGAATAAAGGATTTATCGATTTAGAATTTTTGACAAATTTATTAAATAAAGTCGAATCAATTAAAACATACATTGAAGATGAATATAAAATAACAAGAAAACAAAGGGTTGAAAATCCTAAAATCATTTTGCCTATTAGTTTTCAAACCGTTGATGTAATAAAACCTAGTTTTATTAGTGAATACATTGATAATGACTTCATAGAAATTAAAATTGATTATAAACAGAAAGCAATTGGAACACAAGCAATGTTGTTTTTAAATTTATCAGCAAAAAATTTTGTAATAAACAATGAACCAATTATAGGTAAAGCCATATCCAAAACTTCTGTTATTAATTATGTCATAGATAGAAAAAGATATACAGACTTATTTATACACATTATTTTGCTTTTTGCTAATTTATCAAAAGAACATAACACAGATATTATAAGAATATTAAGTTCTGTGTTAAAATATAAACAAAATGAACTTTATGAAAATGTAGCATCATAAGAAAGTAATAAAAACTCTAAGAGTAAAAACAAAACCCGCAAAGTGGGTTTTTGAAAATAATTAATCACTTTTTATTGTTTTTCTTTTTCTATATTTCTTAGTATCTCATCAATTCTTGCTCCTTTTTCAGAAACATCATCAATAAAGAATCTAACTGTAGGAGCCTTTCGTCAGTCCAAAGATTTTGCTAACATCTTACGAACATAACCAGCAGCATTATTTAATGCAATAAGTCCTTTTTTTGTATTAGATTCAAAATTTACATACACCTTTAAATCTGATAAATCAGATGATAATCTCACATCCATTACAGTTGGATTAATAATATTTACATTACTTATATTATGTTCAAGAATATCAGCTATCAATTGATGCACTTGCGATTCTTTTCGTTTTAAATTAATTTCATTCATAACATAATTATATAATTTATCTTATATTTAGTGAATAAAAGTTGCTGAAATATAATTTCAGCAACATTTTTATTTGTTTAATTCCACCTCGGCAATTGGTTCAGATAATACAACTGTATCACTTGTGCTTCGATCTGCTAAGAATTTAACTGCTTTATAATTACTTTCAGGTAAAACAGTTACATGAACATCGGAAGTATAACCTTTTGAATGCACTAAATCTAAATCCACATTAACTAGCACTTCGCCAACTTTAACTTTATCACCTTGTTTAACTACACTTTCAAACCCTTGTCCATCAAGTTTGACGGTATCAATTCCAATATGAACGAAAACTAATGCATTGTTATTTGCTTTGATTGTTACAGCATGCTTGGTAGCAAATAACATTTCTACTACACCTTCAACTGGTGAAAACACAGGAACAACACCAGAATCATGATCAAATTCAACTGCGAATCCATCGCCTAAAGCACCACTAACAAAAACTGGGTCTTTAGCATCAGAAAGGTTTACAAATTTTCCTTTTATTGGACTATGAATTACATCATTTGATGGTTGATTTATTTCTTTTGTTTTAACTTCTTGATTTGTTTTTTTTGATTTTCTACCAAATAGTTTTGCTATGCAATCTCTTAACATAACATCCTTTCTATTTAAACCTTAAATATTTTTCGACTTCTATATATGTATCAGAATGATACTTTTTAAAGAAAATTGTCCCTAGTTTTTGCATTAAAATCGCATCAGAAATACGACGTGGATCAATTTGTTCATCCATAACAGGATTTAATGATGCTTTTGCTTTTGCAATTTCTTCCTTAATTTCTTCATTTGAGATAAAAATATCATACTTTTTAGAAATAACATTTAATCAAAAGAAGTCAGTTAATGTTTCTTTAACTATTGCAACCTTATCACCTTCGAATTTTTCATCAAAGTTAAATCCTTCAATATCACTTTGAATTAAATCTTGTGGAAAATCAATCGGTTTATTAAATTTCTTTATTTCCTTATAAATGTTCATTCCATAAGTAAATAATGAATTAGTAACCACTTCTTCTTTTGTAGTATAAAAAATAAAATCTTTTAATGATTTAAGATCGAAAACACCCGGTATCTGCATTTCTTTTACATTATCATCATTTAATTTTTCATCAAGGTAATAAAAAACATCAATAATGGTAATTTGTAATTTAGTTGTTTCTAAATCAAAATCAAATGTTGATTTAGGTTTCATTCCTACTAACTTACTTTCTAATGTGCTGTCTTTTTCTGCTTTTGCTAATAATTCAAAACGTTGTCTGCGTTTTGAAATAGGATCAAAAGCATCTAAAATAACATGATCATTAGGTTCAATATCATCTGTGGTACGGAACTTACGTGGTGATTGGTTTTTAACATAATCATCGACAAAATTATTTATTTTTTCATCTGTGTCAGATAAAACAAAATCATTAGTTGGCTTAAAATCTAAGGTCAAATCATCTAGATAATTTTCTAAATAATAAGTTTTCAAATCAAATGAAATTGAATCCACATTCATGTGAATGTTTTCAGCAATAGGCATAAATGCAACTTTATTAGATTCACGATCTTTAAGTACATCTGTAAATATTTTTTGTTTTTCAAGCAAAATAACACCACGTGAAGCATATGATAAAATATCTTGTTGCGAAACTTTACCTTTTTTGGTAGTATTTAGATAGTTTAGTGCTTCATTTTGGTAATTAATTCATTGGTTTTTATCAACCAAGATGCTTGTCATTGTATATTTCATTTAAACTCCTTTATTTAAATTTTACTATAAATAAAATAAGTGTATAAAAATGTTTTGTATAATTATTTAATGAAAGATAAAAATTTAGAAGTTAAACACCAAATTCAGCAATTAGTTGAAAAAATTAATCAATGAGACTGAGAATATTATATGCTTGATGCTCCAAGTGTTTCGGATTCTGAATATGATAGCGAATATAAGCGCTTACAAGCATTAGAAGAGACTTTTTCAGATCTGATCCTACCTAATTCACCAACTTTAAAATTAGGTGCTTGAAACAACGAGAAATTCGCTAAAGTAATCCACCAAAAACCGATGCTTTCTTTGAATAAGGCATACTCAAAAGAAGATGTTTTTAAATTTTTAAATGATATTAAGCAACAAATAAGTTCTGATATTTCATTTAATTGCGAACCTAAAATTGATGGATTATCTATTTCTTTGAAATATGTAGATGGTAGACTGATTCAGGCTTTAACTCGTGGAAACGGGATTGAAGGCGATGATGTAACAGAAAATGTTTTTCAAATTGAAAACTTACCTAAACAAATTAATTATCTAAAAACAATTGAAATAAGAGGTGAAGTATATTTATCTAAAACTCGTTTTAACCAACTAAATAAAAAACTGGAAACTGACAATAAAAAACTTCTAGCTAATCCACGCAATGCTGCTGCCGGAACTTTAAAACTGCTAGATAAAAATATTGTTAAAGAACGTGGATTATCAATTATTTTATATGATATAACAGACCCAATACTACATAATATTAATTTACAAAGCGATGTGGTAAATTTTCTAAATCAACTGAATTTACCCACCAGCAAGCATAATAAGACATCTGCAGACTTTGATGAAATATGAAATTTCATCAAAGAATTCAAAGAGATCAAAAATTCCTTTGAATATGATTGTGACGGATTTGTTATAAAGTTAAATAACTTAAAATATTGAGATTCGCTTGGTAGAACTTCTAAATTTCCAAAATATGCTATCGCTTATAAATACGAAACAGAAGAAAAAGTTGCTAAAATCAAAGAAATTATTGCAACCGTAGGAAGAACCGGGAAAATTACCTATGTTGCAAATTTCAAAGACAAGGTTGAATTAAACCAAACCTGAGTATCAAATGCTACCTTGCATAATTATGAATATATAAAAGATATGAATATTAACATCAACGATGATGTTTTAGTAATAAAATCAGGTGAAATTATTCCAAAGGTTATTGCATTAGTTCATAAAAATTCTGATGGTATTTTTAAAAAAGTCACAAAATGTCCTTCTTGTAATCAGCTACTACATCAAAATGATTCATTAGTTGATCAATTTTGTATTAATCAACACTGTCCAGAACAAAAAATACGTGCTTTGATTCATTTTTGTTCAAAGCAGTGTGTTAATATTGAATCCTTAGGAAATGAAATTATTAAGCTATTTTATCAAAAAGGATATATTAATACTTTTTCTTCTATATATATGCTAAATAAGTATAAAAATGATATCATTAAACTTCCTTCTTTTGGTAATTCTAAGAGTAAAAACAAAGAATATAAAAAAATTGATAATATTTTAAGTTCAATTGATAAATCAAAGTCTATTAAACTAGCAAATGCTCTCTTTGCACTCGGTATCCCAAATGTCGGTAAAACTGCTGCAGCATTAATTGCAGTAAAATTAACTAAATTAACTGATTTGACAACAATAAATCTTGATTCTTTGTTACAAATAAACACAATCGGTCAAGTAATAATTGATAGCATCAAAAGTTTTATAAAAAACCCTAATATTCTTGAAGAAATGCATCTACTTGATAGTATTTTTGAATATATCAACGATGATATTAAAACATCTGATTTATTAAAAGGGAAAAATTTTGTAATTACAGGAACCTTAAGCAAATCCAGAGATTTTTTCAAAGATGAAATTATCAAAAATGGTGGTAAAGTGGTATCAAGCATTTCGAAGAATACTAACTTTTTACTCGCTGGAGAAAATGCTGGTTCAAAACTACAAAAAGCCTATGATTTAGGGATAAAAGTTATAAATGAAGATTATTTTAATCAAATGATGAAAATCTAGAAAGTATATATGAAGAAAATAGGAATTACATCTTTATTCGCTTCCGCTGGGATTGGAACATATTTATTAAAAAACATTGGTTTTGATGTTACCTTATCTAATGAATTGATAGCTAAAAGAGCATATATACACGATTTTTTATATCCAAATTCAAAAATGATAATCGGTGATATAAGTGATAAAAATGTCTTTGATTCATTGGTTTTAAGACACAAACAACTTAATAATCAAATTTTAATTGCTACACCTCCTTGTCAAGGGATGTCACTAGCCGGAAGACGAAAGATAGATGATCCTAGAAATCTATTGATTACATATGTTGTAGATTTTATCAAACAAACAAAACCTAAACTTATTATTATTGAAAATGTAATTCAGATGTATACAACAAAGATAATGATAAATAACAAGTTTATAAATATCAAAGAATATTTAAAAAACGAATTAAGTAGTTTATATCAACACATCGATTTTTATAAATTAAATTCCAAAGATTTTGACACTGCACAAGACCGTAAACGTGCTGTAATTATCATTAGCAACCTAGATATACAAATACCACACCCCACAAAGATAAAGACTGTAGAAGAAGTAATCAGACACCTACCAAGCCTAGAATCAGGTCAAAGAAGTGATATAAAATATCACAATGCTTCCGTTCACAATGACAGACACATTGAATGAATGAAACATACACCAAGTGGAAAAAGCGCCCATTTTAACGAAAAGTATTTTCCTGTCAAGAAAAATGGAGAACGAATCAAAGGTTATTCTACAACATATAAAAGAATTTCATGAGATAAACCTGCTCCGACTATAACAATGGCAAATGGTTCAATTTCTTCACAAAACAATGTACATCCAGGTAGATATAAAGATGGTTTTTATAGCGATGCAAGAGTTTTAACTATCAAAGAAATTTTACTTTTAACAGGTTTACCTGATGATTTTGTTTTACCTGATGATGTAAGTGATTCAAATATTAGACATATTATCGGCGAATGTGTACCACCGAAGATTTTTTATGGTATTTTAAAAGAAAATAAGGATAAATTAGATAAATAAGATGCAAGATTTTTGACAATCACCAGGTAATAAACAAATTTTTGACAGCATATTAAATCTAAATCCTAAAAAGTTTTCTACTTCTACTCTGTATACTTTTTCAACCTTATCTTATTTTAAAAACAATGTAGATGCATCAGGATTTAAACTCAAATATATTAATTTATTAAAAGTCTTAATTTTTAAACAAATGAATAAACCTGAAAATAAAACAGTTGCAATACATCTGATTACTCACCTTGTTTTTTATGGATTCCTAAAAATCATCAAAAAGTAATAATGAAAAAATAGTTATTATGACTTCTTATGGCAGAGATTTTATTGACAAATGAATACAGGTGCTTAAACATAGATTGATTAATTTTGCTGATAGCTAAAACAGGATTAAGGTTTTCAGAAGCATTGGCTATTACACCAAAAGA
>NZ_JBTHHI010000015.1:0-8453 GCF_054353835.1 Mycoplasma sp. 5912
TAATAAAACAAAAAGATTAACAGAATTAATTGTTAATCTTTTTGTCCTACTTTATGCATCAGTGTTATTATTAATTATAAACTATGGTTGAATTGGATTTAATTGGATTACTTTACTTGGTCCATCTATAACATATACTATATTTACGATATTAAATTTATTTGTATATTTAACAATTATTAGTTTGTTGATATCTATTTTTGCAATAACCTTACAAGAAAGCGAAAGGGATGAAGCCATAGCAAGAACTAAAAACTTTGCTATTTCAAATTTTGCTTTAATTCTTGGTGCTCAGCTTGTTTCGTGAATACCTGTTGTATCGTTAATTGGATTAATTATCCAAATTGTTATTACTGTTTTATTAGCGATATCTATTGCAAGATTGAAGAATAATAAAAGTTCAATAAATACAAAATTCGAACAATATAGTTATTCGGACAACAGATTTTCCGGCTATGCTAATAACACACAATTTGATAGTAATAATTCATATTCCAAGAATAGTGTTAATTTTGATAAATTCATTCAAAAGAAAGATTAATAAAATTTCCAATAATACCATTTAAATATAACACTAGGATTAAATCCTAGTGTTATTATATTTACATATATTCATTTATAATATGTAAAGTTAGGAATATATGAAACAAAGAAAATTATTATTTCATTTAGCAATTGCATCATTTGTTTTAAGTTTAGTATGTATGGCATTGTGAGCATTTACATCTTATTTCACATTATCATGGAATTTTGTACCATATAAAGGATCAATAGAGTTTAATTTTTCATCTTTGCTGATTTCTTCAAATTTCTATGCTATTATCATTTTTAGTCTACCAGAAATTCTTGCATCATTAATATATATCAGTATAACAATAATGATTATTATAATGCTTGTAATATCAATGAAGTTATTTAAAAACCAAATAATAAGTAAATCAATTTTAAGACTTTGTATAAGTATATTTTCTTTAATAATACTAGCCTTTCCTTTTGCTTGGGTTCCTGTGATAAGCACTTTTTCCTTAGCAATTCATGTTGTAATAACAGTGTTATTAGTTGTAATATTTGTAAAGGTAAAAATAGAAAGTAATAGAAATGTTATTTATTAAACAATTACCAATCAATATGTAGTAAAATATTTACATATATTTTATAAGGAGAATTATGAACAAAGAAATAAATACATCTGATGAAACTTTAACACAGTTGCAAGAAAAATATTTAAAGGAAATAGATAGAATTTCTTCTAAGGAATTAAACACAGATCAAAAAAGATGGGCAGCGCAGATAATCAAAAGATTTAATGATAATGAATTAGAATACATTTTTCAATTTATCGCTCAAAGAATAAAAATCGGGTTTCGTTTCGATGTTGCTCCCGAGAGCAACAACCAAAGCATTGCTTTGCTTAAAAAGAACGAAAAATTATCTTTTAAATTTAAAGATTCTAAATCAACAGATAATTGTTTGATCATTGGCGAAAACTATGATGCTTTAAAGAATTTAATAGTAATTGAGAGAGAGAGAGAGAGCGGGACTTACATATAATTACGATGTAATTTATATCGATCCTCCTTATAACACTGAAAGTTCTTATGAAGATGGGAACGGAATTGCAAACGACAAAGAAAATATTGATAACGGAAAATTTGCGTACAGAGACAAATTCTCTAGAAATGGATGATTAAATCTAATAAATGAAAGATTAAGATTAGCAAAGAAACTTATTAAAGAAGATGAAGTCATTTTTGTTTCTATTGATGATAGTGAACAAGCTTATTTAAAAGTTTTAATGGACGATATTTTTGGTGAAGAAAATTTTATTGCTAATTTTATTTGAGAAAAAAATTATTCACCAAAGAATAATAATAAGTTTGTTTCCGTTAATCACGATTATATTTTAAGTTATGCTAAGAATAAAGAAGAGTTAAAAAAATTTAATAGATTAAAAAGAAATGAAAAAATTAATTCACGTTACAAAGATAAAGACGAAAAAGGATTTTATAAACTAACAGATTTAACTAAAAACTCAAAAAATAAATTTGATATCTACTGAAATAATAAAACTTATAAGTGTCCTGAAAATTCAGGCTGAATATTTAATAAAGAAAAAATATATGAACTCATAAAAGAAAACAGAATTGTTTTACCTGATGATGAAAATAAAAGACCAACATTAAAAAGATACTTGCACGAAGTTTCAGATCTTATTTCAAAAACTATACTGAACTATGAAGTGGTGGGACATACTCACGAATCAAAAAACGAAATTAATGAAATTTTATATAAAAATGCTTTTGATACACCTAAACCTGTAAGGTTAATAAAACATTTAATAAAACTTGTTGAAAAAGACGGCAATTCTCGCATTCTTGACTTCTTTGCTGGTTCCGGAACCACAGGTCATGCTGTTTTAGATTTAAACAGAGAAGATGGTGGTAATAGAACATATACACTTGTAACTAATAATCAAAACAATATAGCAAAAAATGTTAATTATGAACATTTGTATAGAATAAACAAAGGTAATTCTACAGATAATCAAACTTTTGAATGAATCAACAAAAACAAACCTTATAAAACGAATTTAAATGTCTACGACATTGAATATATGGATGTTTCACCTGATACTAAGGATGAGACAGATAACATAATTAAAAAACTTATACAATTACTAAAAGATTTTGGTATACCTAATTTAGATATAAATAATCAAAATCATATAAAGAATTTATTAAATGATTTACTTTCTTTAAATCCACAAGAAAGATAAAGCATAAACAATACAAGGAGTCAAAAATGATTAAAGCATACAAAACAACCGAACTAAAAAATATTTTAGATAAAGAATTATTAACTAACGGAATCGATAGTGAAATGTTTTGATTAGCATATGAATATTCTAATTTAGAAAAAATGGTAAGCTAACTGAATATTTGTTAATACAAGATAATAAATTATCCCTTTAAATGAAGAAGAATATCAACAAATTACAAAATCCAAAGAAAATTAAAGGAGAATAATGGAACTAACTAATTCACAAACAGAAGTTGTTAGCAAACTAACTTCTTATGCTATTTCAAGTTTAGAAAGCAATACAGTTGATTATCAAATTTTTAAAGCACCAACAGGTTCTGGTAAAACTTTTATGATTTTAAATTTATCGATCATCTTGTTGAGTGATCAAAAGATAACCCTGAAGAAAAATTAGTATTTTATATAAATACTCTCTCAACTGCTTGTTTACCTCAACAACTTGAAAAGAGTTTTAATAATTACAAACAATACATCAAAAACAAAGACTTGGTAATCAAACGACTTGAATCCCCTTCTGCTAAAGCAAAAACTAAGAAGACCGAACAAACATTTGAGTTTTTTGCTGAAGAAAACAATGTTTTTATTGCTGGTAGTTCATCATTTACAGCCAAAAGTCTTTATACCATCTACGGAGCAGTAGATAAGTTTTTAGATCAAATTAGAAACAATAAATACAAACTTATCTACATCCGCGATGAAGCACACCACGGAGGAGATGCAGACATTAAAATCCGCGAATCTGAAGAAGAAAAGAATTATGAAGCCAAAATGCAATCAGCTGCCGCATTTGTGGTAAAAATGAGTGCTTCACCTAAGAGTGGTGAAAACTTAGTGGAACTTGAACATCAAAGTTTACAAAATGATAATATACAACTTTTAAAAACTAAAAAGAACTATAATGTCAACATTAGTAGTTTAGATGTTTTAGATGATGAAATCATTTTAAGAAAAGCTTGTGAAAAGTTTAAAGAAATCAAACAAAAATACAATGATAACATCAATCAACCCCACCTCATCGGAATCAATGCAGCGATGCTAATTCAAGTTAATAACGATAGCAAAGACAAAGAAAAAAGTGCAAAATTTAATCAAAACATCGATATGATTATCAAAGTATTAGAAGAAAATAACTTAAAATGAGTTAAATATTTTGATAACACTAAATCTGATTGTTTTACTGTAATAGATTCTAATATTAGATTAGCAGGTGGTGATACACTTTTTGATATCTCTAGAAATAATTCACCAGTTGATGTTATCATTTTCAAAATTGGACCCGCAACAGGATGGAATATTCCTAGAGCTTGTATGTTAGTGCAACTGCGTAATGTGTATTCAGGGACACTAAATACACAAACATTAGGAAGAATTAAAAGAAATCCTGTTCCTGTTGACAACTTACCAGCAAACAGTGCTGCATTAGAATACTATATTTATAGTAATGTAGACATTAAAGATCAACAATACCAAAAACTTGTTCTTAAGGATAAATATAAAAACAAAACCTTTATCTCTGGGCATATAGAAAACTTTGTTAAATGAAATGAAGTTGATGAAAATGAATATCAAAAACAAGCTATCGATGAGATAAATAAGTTTTTAGTTGATGATTTTACAAAAGAATATCAAAATATACTAAATGAATTTAAGCAAAATAAATTTATTGTAGCTGAAAAAAGAGATTATGGTGATGGACACTTTGTTACATATAAGGTTAAAAATTTAATTGAAATTGAAATTTTTAACCTAAAAGAACTCAAAAAACATAAAGATTATTTAAATGAAAACATTAAAAAACACATCAATAATTTCTTTACTGAAAATAAACTTAATCAGCAAATCAATCACACAATGCTGTGATATCTATTTATTCAAATTAAATTACCAGTTTTTGTTAATTTAAAGAAAAGTTTAAAGAAACAAAAAAATGAACAAAATAACTTAGTTTTTACTGTTGATGACAAATTAACATTAAAAGAGCGCATCCAAATCTTACAAGAAGAGCGAACCCAAGAGATTTTTAATAATAATTATGCATATAAAAAAGAAAAACTTGATCCAAATCAAAAGGATTCAAATAAATTAGAACTTGTTTATGATTCAGTACCTGAGAAAATTTTTATCGAGAAGTTAAATGCTTGAGATAATAAACACTCTAAAGCAAAATCTGATGATAAAAATAATGTAGAAATTATGTTTACTAAAAACATTCCTTTTAAAGGAATTGGTTTTGAATACATCGCAGATCAGGAACTAAGAACATCTTTTGTTGATTTTATCATTAAATACAACAATCATGAAATACATATTGAAGTAAAAGCATTAAATCAAAATAACAGCACAACAAATGCTCCAGCAAAAACAGAATACATCAAAAATGCTTATAAAGAATATGTAGAAGCATACCAAAAACAAAAGACTAAAGAAAACAATAAGCACTTTAGTTTAATTATTGCTTATGTATCAACAGATCCTAAGAATCCTATTTATTTCAAAGGTTACAGTGATATTTATTCATTAAATAAAAAACTTAATGAATCAAAAGATCCAAAAGGTATTCCGATAGTTTTAGACACACTTTTAGAATGATCTGCTGATTCAAATGAACAAGATGTTGTGAATAATACACAACATAATAATCAATCTGCATAATGTATTTTTATCTCTTTTTCATTAGAATATGAAAATATACAAATTTTATTTCACAAATAAACAGAAAATTGCCCACATTTTTGGCTTTCTGTTTTTTTTTTTTTTTTGTTCTATCATTAAGAAAGAAAGGAACTATGTCAAGAAAATTAACCCTGTTTAAAATGAACTTATCAACTTTGGTGTTAAGTTCAGTAACTATGTTATTTTGATTAATAACAACTATTTTAATTTATACACCAGTAAATGCATATGGTAGACTTTCATATAACCCTGAATATGTCTTTACAAGCAGTATACCATATGCAGTATTTACAATTATGAACATCTTTATATATTTATCAGTTATAGCAATGTTGATATCAATTTTTGCAATTACATTGCAAGATGCTAAAAAAGATGAAACAATAGCAAAAACAAGAGCTTTTGCTATATCAAATTTTGCTTTGATTCTTATTGCACAACCTGTGTCTTGATTACCAGGTATATCAATTATCGGATTGCTTATTCAGGTTGCTATTACAGTTTTATTAGGTATATCAATGGTTAAATTAAAACCAGCAAAAGTGAAAGCACAAACACAAGAAATTATAAAAGAGGAAAAAGTTTTACAACAACCTAAGATAGAAAGTGCATTGGTTTCTAATATAATTTCAAATGACAAGAAAGAAACATCTAATTTAAAAGTCATTAAATCGTTAAATATATCTGCATTATTTTTTGTAACATTGAATTTAGTAATTTTAATTATTAATTTATTAATTGATACTTTTCTTTCTTCTCTTTATTTATATGATGATGTGTATGTGGTGAAATATTGAATTAATGTATTAAATTATGTTTTTATTATAACTGCATTTCTTATTAGCATATTTTTATTTGTTAAAATTACAATAATAAATAAATCTGAATTAACAAAAAAACTTAAATCTTTCTTTTTATTAGTGGTATTAATGATTCTTTTTGTATTAGTATTATCTCCGTTTAATTTAAATCTACTAATGAATATTAGTGCCTTTTCAAATTGGCACCGAGAAAGTTACCCAAATTGAAGTATCAATAGTTTCGATGTACCTAAAGAAACACCAATATATTTTACAAATTTATGAATAATCATATTACTTGTTGTCGTAATTATTTTACTTTCATACACACAAAATTATTTAAATAAAGAATATAAAAAGTTGTATATAAATTCAATAATAAATTGAATATAAGATAAAATTATAATCTAATTCTTCGAAATTCAACTCACTTTTATAAAAAATATTTGTAAGAGAATTTAACAAGTTATCTAAATTATCTAAATATAATAAAATGGCAACAATAACAACTATTTCCCACCATCCTCATCAATCCATCATATCTATATATTTATATTTTTTATTTTAAAAAAAGTTTATAATATGCAAGATATACATTTTAATTAACAGAAAGGTAAAATATGAAAAAAGTAGCAATTAACGGATTCGGAAGAATTGGTAGATTATTTTTCCGTAGATTATTAGAACAAAATTCAAACTTAGAAGTTGTTGCAGTTAACGATCTTACAGATTCAAAAACCCTAGCACACTTATTAAAATACGATACAGCATTTGGTAAATTAGGTGTTGAAGTAGTAGCTAAAGATGGTGCTATCGTTGTCGATGGGAAAGAAATTAAAGTATTCGCAGAAAGAGATCCTGAAAATCTTCCATGAGCTGAACTTGGAATTGATGTAGTTATTGAATCAACTGGATTCTTTACTAAAAGAGATGGTGCTTCAAAACACTTAAAAGCGGGTGCTAAAAAAGTTGTTGTTTCTGCACCATCAGAAAAAGATGTTAAAACTATTGTATTTAATGTAAACCACAATGAATTAACAAGTGATGATACACTTATCTCTGCAGCATCATGTACAACAAACTCATTAGCACCTATGGTTAAAGTTTTAGTCGATAACTTTGGTATTAAATCTGGATTTATGACAACTATCCATGCATACACAGGAGATCAAAGACTTCAAGATGCTCCACATAGAGACTTACGTAGGGCTCGTGCAGCAGCAGCAAATATGGTTCCTACTTCAACAGGAGCAGCAAAAGCAATTGGTTTAGTAGTTAAAGAAGCAGCAGGAAAATTAGACGGTTCAGCAATTCGTGTACCATTAATTACAGGTTCATTAGTAGACTTAACTGTTTTATTAGAAAAACAACCTACAGTTGAAGAAATTAATGCAGCAATGAAAGCAGCAGAATCAGAAAGTTTCAGATATGAAACCGATGAAATTGTTTCTTCTGATATTATTAAAGAAACACATGGATCAGTATTTGATTCAAAATTAACTTCAATCAAAGAATCGTCAGAAGGTAACTTATATAAACTCTTCTCATGATATGACAATGAAATGTCATATGTATCACAACTTGTTAGAACAGTTATTTACTTTGCTAACTTATAATAAGCATAATAAAATCCGGTTCCCCGGATTTTTTATACTATTTTGACATCGCATCAAATTGTCATAATCATTTATCTAATGATAATAGCACTTCATCAAAAATAGGTTGAACTCTAGCGCTTCATTCAAAACTTTCAGCAAGTTGTAAAAGTATTTTTAAATCATTCACAAGCACTTTAAGAGCTTGTTTATAATCAAAGATTTGTGAAGTTAATTCAGTGATTTTAGAAGCTTCTAGCACTTCTGTATAACTTCCTAAAGCGACTTCACCTTTCATAACAACTTTTTCAGCAATCTCATCTACAAAATTTAAAACATCATCTTTTAATTTATCACTTTGTGCATGAATTTCAAAGAATTCTAATCCTTTAATGTTTCAGTGGATGTTATTAATTTTTTGATAAAACACTTGTAAGCTTGCTTGCATTTCTTTTAATTTTTGTATTTCATTCATATTTCCTCCTTGATTTATTTTACCATATTCATATGATAAAGTAGGACAAAAAGATTAACAATTAATTCTGTTAATCTTTTTGTTTTATTA
>NZ_JBTHHI010000016.1:0-8120 GCF_054353835.1 Mycoplasma sp. 5912
AAAACATAACCACGTGTTATATCAAAAAGTTCTTTAATTTGATCCTGTTCTCAAGTGTGAGTAAATTCAGAGAAACGAATATTAGGAAATTTTGAATTTTGATCAGGGAACATTTTTGATAAAAAAGTTTGCTTTACACAATAAAAAAAATCGAGTTTTTGCTGAATTAGTTTTATAAATGAATCTAACGAAAAAACTAATTTTGATATCTTTTTTTGTTCATTTAAAGAAGGCAAGAAAATATTAAGATTCTTATAATCATTAAAATATAAATGTGGGATACTTGTTCCAACAACAAATTCGTCAAATTTAATATTATTTAAAACTAGATAAAGAAAATTGTTATTAATTAATGATTTTTCTTTTATGAAAATTCCTTCTAATGTTGATGTAAATCAAGAATTTTTAGGTAATATTTGTAATTTACCAACTGAACCGTCTTTTGATATGATTACAATATCTTCATTAAAAGTTTCTCTCAAAAAACTTTTTCCTATTTTTCCATCAATACCATAAATATCTACATTTCCATCAGTTTTTATTTCTGAAACTTTCAAATCACTTTTTTGTTTATCAACAAGATTCCCTAAAACTTCATAATTCCACTCTTCATTAAATTCTTTAAACCTAATCTTCGGTATTTTTTTAATCATTTCTACCACCTTTATTTTTATATTATAAATTATTTTTCTAAAAGTAATTGAAACTACAAATTATTCATCAAAATGTGAATAAAGTTGTGAATAAAGGTTTAAAAAAACAAGCCTTAGCTTGTCAAAGTTTATTTAGATTCTTTTGTCTTATTAACGAATTGATCTAAACGTGAGTGTTTTCTAGCACCTTTATTTTTATGGAAAACACCTTTGGTAACTGCTCTAGCAATTACTTGGTGAGCTTGTGCAACTAATACTGCTGCCTTTTCGTCTGCTGCTAAAACTGCTTCACGAGCTTTACGGATTGCGGTTTTAACTCTAGATTTCATTGCAGCATTTCTTTGACGAGCTTTTTCCATCTTGACAATGCTTTTGATCTTAGATTTAATGTTAGCCAAACAAACCTCCCTTTTTCTATAATTTTGAAAAATCCTATAAATTATATCTATCTTTTATAAAAAACATAATTATAAAATATAAATTTTATAAGTATTCATTTTGCTTTATGAAAGCAAAATAATTTATTTAATACACATAATTGATATATAATATCTTTTGCATTAGCTGATAGCTGCTTTAAAAAGTAGAGGAAAGTCCGTGCTAGTACTAACTGCGATGTTAGTAGTGATCATGTTAAACCTAATAAGTTTAAGCTTAGACGACTAGTGCCACAGAGACGAGAATTGTGAAACGCGGTAAACTCCATGAACTAGAAACCCAAATTTGGTAGGGGAATTGCAAGTTAACAAATGAATTATCAAGCAAAACATATTTTATGTTAGATAAATTATCAGCACCTTTTTTAAGGAACAGAACACGGCTTATGATGCTAAAAGAAGTTTGGATATCCGAGCTTTTTTTATTTTTTTCTTTTGAATTTTCAGAATTTAATAAAATAATTTTACAAAAAATAACTCAAGGAAGAGATGGAAAAAAATAGAAACATTTTTAGTAATAAATACACCAAAAGATGATTGCTCGGTTCAGGAGCAGTTGCAGCAGGAATTGCAGTCGCAGCAGTAGTTGCTGCAAAGGTAGAATCACCATTTAAACCAGCATTTTTTAATTATAAATCATATATCGATGATGTTAATCGAGACCTTATTAATAAAGACTTTGATTATAAGGAATTTAATGAAATTCAAGACTTTACTATTGCATTAAATAACCATAAAGCCGTTGCAGGAATCGGAAGCGACTTTCAAGCAATTGGTTTAATTAAGAAAGGATTAATTAAACCAATAGATTTTAACCAATTACTTGAAATAAGTGACCCAAATCAGATGATAAAGACCGAAAACCAATTAAAAAAGAAATTACAAGAAATTTATACACCGATAGTTTTTAATCACCTTGCTAGTTATGATGAAGAATTAAAGGATATTGATAGACCACAAAAGCATTTATGACAATATTTTGTTCCTTATTATATCCAAGATGCAGTTTTTGCTTATGCAAAGCATAAACAAAGTGGTAAACCGACAAATCAAACTTTCGGAAAATTACTAACTGATGAAGATTTTCAAAAAAATCGTGATGAATTACTTCAGCAAGCAAAAGATCCCAAAAACACATCTAAATTTGTTGACCCACAAAAAGAAGATACACATTTATATTCCGAATATTTGAAACCTAATTCATTATTTAACTTAATAAATACAGCTTTTAAAAACGGGTATCAAGATATGGTGTTAACCGATGCAGTGCGTGCTGAACTTTTGTATGGTTCTTCTTATTATTTTCCTAAAAAAGCAACAAAACTTACACCACATAGTGGTAAGGTAGATTTAGATAATTATGAAAGAATAGTTAATAGTTTTGTAGAGATGGTTAATAAATCTACTGGACAAAATATTACTAATACATCAAATACATTGTCATTTAACGGAGATGGACAAGCCATAGTGCAAGCATTATTAAATACAAAAAACGGTAATGTAAATTCAGCTATTATGTATAACGGAGATGCTTTGGATACTTATTATGCAGCTGATAATGGATTTACCTTTAATAAATATAAAGATGGTAAATTAGTTGAGAAAAATGTAACTGTTGATGATGGAACAGTAGAAGCAATAAAATTTCGTGAAAACATCTTATTAGTAGATGGTTTAGTTGTTTCAGAAACTATTTCCAAACCAACTGAAAAGACTTTGTATCATAATCTTTCACATGCTTTTTATGCACATTTAAATAACATTAATACTAACAAAAATATTATTGATATGTATGATGAATATCTCACTTCTGAAATGCGCGATGTGTTTTTAGTGGCAGCAGAAGAACTTGAAAAAAATAATAAAGAATATAAATTTAGTCCCGATCCAACAACAATTTTTAACAATTTCAAAAATGAATTAATTGAAATTTATAAGAAAACATTAGAACACGATCAACTTCATGATGCAGACTTACAAAATTTTCGTGATTTAGCTGTTAAAAAATTTGATAATCCGTTATTCAAAGAGTTTTTTGAGCAATTTTATTTCAATATAAAGCAAAAAGAAGATGAAAATTATAAAAAATCACAAGTTAAAGAAGAAACAGAAGATGTTCTGAATAAAATGGGTTATTTGTTTTCTCATATGATTATCGATGAAGATGCAGCACCTAAGTTTTTTGAAGTTTTATCAGAAAAGTATCCAAATGTAACCAATTTTAATTTAATTAATTATACCCCATCTACTCAACTTGATTACAAGTTAATTCGTAGAAATTATTTTGTATCGGATGATAATACCTACGATGTTAAAGCAGTAAAAATCTATGAAGTAGATGAAAGTGATAAAAATATCATCCACGCAAGATTATGAGGGGTTGATGATAAAGTTAATTCATTGCTTAATACATATTATTACTCAAGGACAAAACGTTAATGAAAATTAAATCTTTATTAAGCATAATTTTAGTATCGTCATCGGTGCTTTATGTTTCTTGTCAGAGTAATGTGACCCATAAACCTGAAAACACACAAAAAGAGCATGATCCAAATAAAGGAATAATTTCGCAGCAACCATCGAACCCAATAGAAATTATAGGTAAAGATAAACCTCCATGTACACCTAAACCTACTGAACCACCTGCAAAAAAAGAAGCACCAAAACCAGACGAGACCCAACCACAAACACCACAGCAACCAAAGCAAAGTCCAGAACAAAAACCTGGTGAAACAAAAAAATCAATCAATCCTGATAACAATGAGCAACTAGGAAAATCAGAAATAACAGAGCCTGATAAAGACAAGGATTCACAAAAACCAGATAATGAACAAAAACCAATCGAATCTGAGAAAAAAGAAAGTCAAAAACCAAATACAGAATATCAATTTTCTCCAACAGAAAAAATTGATTCTAGTTCTAATTTAACATATCCAGGTGATATAAACAACCCAAAACAAATTTTTGATAAATCTTCTTTTCCTAACTCTGTTATATTAGAAAATAGTGAACACAATATTAATATAGTATCAAATTACTTTAGAACAGAGATGCAAAAAGTTCTTACATATATAACTTCACAAGGGCAAGTCTATAGTGATTTTCCTAAGTGATTTTATCCAAATATGGATGAAAATCCTAGAAAATCAGTTTTTTCTTATGTTCCTGATTTAAAAGTGCATTTGAAGAATAATGATAGTATTAATGTTTTAAAACATCAAATTATGCTTTCGCATATAAAAAATAATGAACTTGAAATCCAAAACAATAATCTTGTTTTTGAAAAACAAATTAAAAACTTTTTGAATAAACCTTTTTCAAAAAGAAAAATTAGATTTACATTTATCAAGATACTAAATCGGATGTACACACAGACTCAGAGTCAACCAATTGTTATTGATATAGATTTAGAAGAACTTCTTAAAGATAAGTTGATTCAGGGTAATATAAATGGTTATTCATATGCTACAAGCCTTGATAATGATAAGATAAAAGTTGTTTTGCAATCTCAAAACACAAAATCATTTAGTTTTGATGATGTAAATAAAGATATGTTTGATAAATTTTCCACAATAACTGAAATTACTTATTTATCAAACCAAAATGATGACATGAATTTTTCATTATCTGAAGATTATCATACAGATGATTTATATGCAAAATTAGCATCAAATGGTTTAGCATATAATCCAAAAGATATGGTATATAGTGGTAAACGGATAATTAATAAGCAAAATGCAATGTTTGATAAGATTAAAGCAAGAGTATTTGTATTAGGTGGTGGAACTTCTACTATGATTGCTAAGGTTAAACCTACTGATATAAATGATCAAAGGTATTACTTTATCACTAACAGACATGTTAGTGACATCCTTAATAATAATTGGGGTAATCCTCGAATACCACAAAAATTATTAATCCCTGATTTTAATGATAATAAAGTAAATAGTTGAGCAAATGATATATCAATCGATGTTGAAAGAAATGATTTTGTTTTGAACTTTTGACAAGCAACTAATCAATATAATAAACAAGGTAAGTTGGTTTCTGATCCTTATGGACAAGGTAATTTAAATGAAGCAGACATTTCAATAAATATTATTGATATTGCACAGCTGATAAAAAGAGCTAAAAATTCAAATGATTTAAAAGTATTAAATTATTTGAACAACTGAAAAAAATTACCTAACTTAAAACTAAGTAAGCAAGCAAAATATCTAAGTGCAGATAATTATGTAAAATTTTATCTTAGTTCTTTTCCTCAAGATTCACATGCAGGAAATAGTGGGTTAAGATACCGTGAACACATTATTAATCGAATTGATGATATTGTAATCAACCAACAGGCACCTGAGTTTGCTAAATATGGAAATTTTAGAAGTTTTATTTTAAATGATTTACCTAATAACAAGTATGATTTAACATCAGGTGCATCAGGTAGTTTAGTTTTCAATGAAGATATGAATATGGTAGCATTGTTTATGCAAAATCTTGGTGATAATGGATACGGATTTGGATTATTAAATTCATATGATTATGATTACTTAGGATATGAAAGTAAAAATAATCCAAATTCATTCAAACATAAATTACAAAAAGAAATTCAAAGTCATCCTGATAAATTTGAAATGATAGATTTTGAATAACTTTTATCTCTTGTGTATAGAGTAATAATATTTATAAAAAGGTTTTGAAAAAAAATTTTTTTAATATAATTAAAAAGCAATTTATTAATTGCCACAAGTGGGAGATTATTAAATCACAGACCACCATTATCGAAAGGATTTTAAAAATGGCAAAAAAAGAAATACACCGTGTTGCTAAACTTCAATTTTTAGCTGGTAAAGCGAAACCTGGTCCAGCCTTAGCTGGAGTTGGTGTTAATATGCCTGAATTTACCAGAGCATTTAACGATGCAACCAGAGACAGAGGCGATGAACCAGTTCCTGTAAAAATTACAGTATATAAAGATAAAAGTTTTGAATTTAAACTTTATACAGCACCTGCTTCATATAAAATTATGCAAGCAGCAAAATTAAAATCAGGCTCAAAAAACTCTAAAACAACTATTGTTGGAACAATTACAAAAGAACAACTTAAAGAAATTGCAGAATACAAACTTCCTGACTTAAATACCGATGATATCCATGCTGCAATGGCAACAGTTGCTGGAACAGCAAAACAAATGGGTGTTTTGGTTGAAGGTTATGATGATATCTTCAAAGCAAAGGCTGAAGCAAAAGCTGCTGCAAAGGCTGCATCTGCTGCTGCTGCAAAAGAGGCCGCTCTTGTTGAGGCACAAACTAAATTAAACGAAACTAAAGGTCAAGCTATAGAAGTGCATACACACTCAGATGATAAAGCAGAAGAAGGAGCAGAATAATGGCAAAAAGAATTTCAAAAAACCTAAAAAATGCTCGCGAATCATTTGATAGAACTATTGCTTATGATTTGTCAGAAGCGATTGAATTAGCTAAAAAAACTTCATATGCTAAATTCGATGCTTCAATTGACTTAGCATTTAATTTAAACTTAGATGTTCGTAAAGCTGACCAACAACTTAGAGGTGCAGTATTATTACCAAACGGAACAGGTAAAACTGTTAAAGTTCTTGTTGCTACAAATAATGTAGAAAAACAAAAATTATCTAAAGATGCTGGAGCAGATATTGTTTTAGATGGTCCTGCTCTTGAACAAAAGATTAAAGAAAGTGATTTTGACTTTGATGTTATGGTTGCTGACCCTACAATGATGCCTTTATTAGGTAAATATGGAAAAGTTTTAGGACCAAAAGGTTTAATGCCTAATCCTAAAACCGGAACTGTTACTCCTGCACCTGAAAAAGCTGTTGAAGAACTTAAAAAAGGAAAAGCTAATTACCGTACTGATAAAGCCGGAATTGTGCATTCATTAATCGGTAAGGCAAGTATGTCAACACAAGCATTGGTTGAAAATGCAAAAACCTTGATTAACTTAATTAAAAAACTTAAACCTGCTGCTGTTAAAGGAACATATATGTTAAACCTTACCGTTTCAGCATCAATGGGTCCAAGTGTCAAAATTAAGATAGAAAAATAAAATAAGCACCATTGTGGTGCTTTTATTTATGCAATACAAATAATTGCTCATAGTCTTTAAAACCAAGTTTATAATACATCTTAGCAGCAGCAGGATTGCTGAAGAATAAAACAGGTGTTAGGTTTTGAGACAGAAGTTTTCTAATTAAATTAACTACACAATCATAAGCTAGTCCTTGACGACGATATTGGTTTAATGTATATACTCCACCAATCATAGCAACTTGTTTGTTTTTAGCACTTATAGAAGCATGTGAGATAACCTTTTGCTCATCTTTAATGATGTATGCTTGATAATATCCACTTTTTAATTCATTAGTTAAATATTCTACATTTAAAGTATGTCCACTAACATCACCTCATTCTTTAATTTGCTTTTTAGAATTGATAACCTCTATGATGTCAGTTTCAGTTACTGGCTTAGATTTAGCTAAAAAGTCTTTTGTCTGCATGTTAAAAATATTTACATCTAACTTAGCAATCTGTTCTTTTTCTACTATATAATCCAGCGAATCAATAAGTTTATGTTTATTTAAAAAGTTATAAAAATTTGTATCAATAATTAGGTTTTGAATGTCTTCATTATTTAATATTTTCAAAAATTCATTTATATTTATAGCATCAGTATCAAATAACACAACTAAATTAGAATAAAACATTAAAAAAATTGCTTCTATTTTTTTGTTATATAAAACAAAAGTTTTAATATTTTGATTTTGTAAACCGTATTGTTCGATATCAGAGATTAAAAATAAATATTGAATCGGGTCTTTTTTATAAAGATATTCTAAAACTTCTTGCTTTTTATCATTATTTCAAATTTTAAATGTTTTCATATATTTCCTTTCGGAAGCTGCTCAAAAGGTATAAAAAAAGCAGCTTCCTATTTTCACCGTTGGGCTATCGTCGGCGTAAAGTGGCTTAACTACTGAGTTCGGAATGGTATCAGGTGA
>NZ_JBTHHI010000017.1:0-5788 GCF_054353835.1 Mycoplasma sp. 5912
ATGAATTAAAAAAACTAATACACCAATACATAATTTGATATAATACAAAACGAATGCAATCTGTTTTAGATTGAAAATCACCTCAGCAATATGCAGAGATGATACAATATTAATTTTCTGTTAATTTTTATGTCCTTGTTTAGTTTTTTTTTTTTTTGTATAATTATATTATGGAAAAAGAAAAACTAGAATACTACTTTAAACCTGAGACATTATCAAAATTCGATGAAGGTCAAAAAGAAGTTTTAGAATTAATCATCAATACCAGAAATCTTAATAAAGATCATTTAAAAATTGCCGCAGATGTAAGGTATTCAGCAATACAGATGTTTCAGATATATCTAGCATTGAAAAAAGATGATAATATTGACAATCTTTTCTATATTAGACCAAAATATCCACTACAAGAAATAAGAGCAACAAGAAAGGATATTGAAAATATCGAACGGATTAAAATGCTTCAAAATATTTATGATTCTTTAAGTAAATCACATAAAATTATTGAATCAAAATTAAATGATGTCTATTCTGAGGCTTCAAAAAAATGATAGAGGAATATGTATGCAAAAAGAACAAGAAAAATTAGAATACTATTTTAAACCTGAGACATTATCAAAATTTGATGATGACCAAAAGGAAATCTTAGAATTGATTATTAATAAAAAGGGATTTAATTATAAAGATTTATATCCAATAGCTGATGAGAGATTTTCTCCTTTACAAATGTTTCAAATATTACTTGCATTAGTAGAGGATGTGAAATATTCATTTTTTAAAAATGCAAAATATACATTTGAAGAAATAAGAAGTGTTAGAAATGACCTAGAGGATATAAAATTGTGAGAAATAATCGAAAAAATCAGCAGGGAAATAGATAGATTTAATCAAGTTTTTATCGAAAAACTTGATAATATTATATATGCAATACAAAATATTCGTATTGTGCATGTGCATAATACATATGTTACTCATAATCATTAATATATATTAAATTCTAGCTATAAATGTCAAATAAAAGAAAAACAAATTCCCTCAAAGTAGATGAAATTTTGGATGAATATTTTATCTTCGACATTATAAAAATTCTTGTGTATTTTAATAAAAAACTAAGTTATATCCTGTAAAAAGGTAAGTTGTATATATAGTAGCATCTTATCAGAAAATTTAAAATTTTTTTTGAAAAACCTGCAAAATATAAAACAAAAGAACAAAAGTAATCTTTTGTTCTTTTGTTTTATATTTTGCAGGTTTTTCAATGCCAAATTGAAGTTTACCCTATATTTCTAAATCCGTTTGTTGTTCTAAGACTTCTGTTAATATTTCAGTTATCAAAAATATGTGCTAAAAGCAATGATAAACTTTCCGTACTAGGAAATGAAACCTTTCTTTTTAAAATCAATTTCATATTCGAGTTTAAGGATTCAATTGGATTTGTTGTATAAATAGATTTACTCTTTTCAGGTGGAAAATCAAAAAATGTTAATAAATTTTGCATTTGCAAAAGATATGAGACTTCTTTTTTGTAACCTTTTATGGTTCATTTTGATACAAAGTTTTCTAGTTCTTTTTGTGCTTCAGCTATATTGCTTCGTTTGGCAATTAACATAAAATCATTAGAAATTTCTTTACGATCTGAAACCCTTACTTTAGACACAATATTTCTTTGAATGTGTACAAGACATCTTTGAGTCTTAGATTTTGGAAAAATTTCATTTACAACATTTTCTAAACCAGGTAAGCCGTCAAAGACAAAAATTTCAACTTCTTCTACACCTTGTTCCTTAATTTTTAGTAATAATTCTCTAAAAATTCCTTTGTTTTCATTTGGACAAATTTCAAAGTTTAGCACTTGCTTATAGCCATTTTCGTCAATTCCCATAACTATATTTATAGCTTCTTTTGCATAACTTCCTCGTTTAATCGAAAAGTAAGAGGAATCAAGAAAAATTGCTTGAAATTTCTTTGGTAGCTTTCTTTTTTGGAATTCATCTACCTTTTCCTTTGTAGTAGTAAAGATATTAGAAATTGTTTGTCTTGACATTTTTATGTCTGTAGAATTCTCAATGAAATCAGTGATTTCTTTATAAGAACCACCTAGTTTGCAAAAAGACATTATCATCTGAGTAAGATCATCGCTTCTCCGACTATATCTGGTAAATAATTTACTTTTAATTCTTCCTGCTCTATCTCTTGGAACATTTAACAATGCTTTTCCAATAGGTGTATCTAGTGCTCTTGTATAATAACCATTTCGTGTATTTTTCTTTTCATATTTAGAATTTTCAAATTCAAATTTTAAGTTCTCATCAAACTCTTCTTTTAAGATTGCATTCATTATATTAGTAATGATGTCTCTTGAAAATTCTGCTACGAATTTAAACCCATTTTCTTTTATTTCATTAATCTTTTCTGAAATTAACAAATTTTTTGATATAATATCTGTCATGTGTTCTCCTTTGTTTTATTTCACTTACAATTTTAAAGGAGTTTCACTCTTTTTTTAATATTTTTTTAAAAAATCTTTTTTTGTGAAGATAACTCAGTTATGAATACACAACTTTTTTTAAGGTCCCTTATCTCTTCTGTAATATTGATAAATATTATAATTATTTAAGAATTAGGAAGATATATATATCCTTAAAAATTGTAAATATTATTTTGTGACTTTTATTTTTTGCTTGCCTAATAAATTTATCAATATGACTTTTGTTTTATTTAATAAAATTTCCAAAATGAAAATATCAATATATTATTAGATCATTAATTTATACATTCTTCTCTCTACTAATTATAAAATATATATTTAGTTTAGTTGGTGGACATTTTAAATTTTTATATCGGAGTTTTATTTATTCACATAAAGGTTATAAATCATTTTGAGATGGGTTGGATAACACTTATATAAAAAATAAGATTTTAGAAAATATAGCTAATGGTATCGATATTGATATAAGTGGTGTTAAGACAAAATCCGATTTATATTTTAAAACAAGCATTATTTTTAAATCCATTTTATTTATTTTATTATTATGTTACTCAATATTATTTATAGCGATTATTGATCCAGATTATAATGTTTTAGGTATTTTAAAGCACCGAGTAAACTTTAATCCTATATGACTCTTTATTACATTAAACACTCTTCTCTTAGTTTTATTTATCAGTTGGTTTTTTAGAGATAGAGAGGCATCATTCAATATAAATGATACTTTTGAAAAATGAATTCAAAATAAATATAAAGATTTTTTTATAAAACAAAAACACGATGAAGAACAAGAAGAATATTTAAAGTGAAAGCGTCCATCAGAAGATGAAAAGTTATAAAAACTTCCTACATAGGAAGTTTTTTACTAATTTACTAATTCTCTTCATCTAAATTTATTTATGCCAAGTTTTTTAAGTTCTTTGATATTAGAAATAAATACTGCAATACCTGCTAATAAACCAACTAATGCGATTGCTAATGCAATACTGATAATAATTCTATATCCTTGTAAACTAGTATGGAATCCGTTATATGGTGTGTATGCTTTTCCGATAGCTGATGACATTGGATAAAATCATGCATCTAATGAGAAACCAATAAATGACATAACTCCTACTGATGAAGTATAACTACCTTTTTCAATATGGATTTCATTAAGTTGAGCATATCTTAGTGTTGCCATAGCTCATGTTAGTGAACCAATAAACATAAATAATAGAATACTTAATACAATAATTAAGGTATTAGCATTTTGAATGTATCCAATCAAGATAATAACAACAATAGAAGCGATTGCTAATCCTGTCGAAATTACCAAAAACATAATATATGAACGTGTTTTATCTGCTCAACCACCAATTACTCAAGAAATAAAGATTCTAAATCCATACGAGATAATTCCGGTTAAAATAAATGAAATTCATCCTGGTGCCCCATATTCATTAACCAGCATTTGTAAAACATAATAAGGAAAAACAGTTTGGAAAGTGTACATTCCCATTAAAAACACTGATAATGCTCATAGTTTTCAATTCTTAAGTTTCTTAAATCCTTCTTTTAAAGATGCTTTAAATTTTACTCAAGAAAACTTTTCTTTTGGTTTGTTTGGATCTGCTGCAACTTTTTCTATTGGCCGTTCTGGAACCAATAACATTACCAAAATTGCAACTAAAATCAAGAATGCTACTACAATAAAGATATAAACAGCAAATGGAACACCTGATGATGGAACTTGGTTTTTGCTTAATTTTCCAATTCAGAATGTTGCAATTAAGAATCCTAATGCTCAAATTAAAATAAATCCGATGATTCCGTTAAATGAACTTTCTAATCCGTATGCATATCCTTGATTTTCTTTTTTAGCTTGTTGTGACACAAGCTTTCATAACGGACTTCAGAACACCAATGTCGATGTTACTCCTCAAAGTCCCCATATAACTGCATATTGTGCAAACAATGAAGCTCTCAATGCTGCTGTTTGTTGATAACTTCTTTGATTAAGCAACAAGATCGCAAACCACACTGCGATAATTGCTGTCGAAATAATAGCAATAAACAACAATCATCTGGAACTAAATTTGTTTGCTAAGAATCCACCCGGAAGTTGGGTAACTAAAGTAACTATCCCGATGATTGCGATTAATATTGCAACTTGATCTTCTCGGATACCTAAATATAAGTTAAAGTTAGGAATAATATTTTTAAGATAGTAAGGTACTGCTATCACAAAAACATCAGCTGCCGCAAGAATAATTAATGCAACAATTTGCTTTCAGGTAAATTCTTTTAACCTATTTAGCATTTTACTCCTTTCTAATTTTATAATGAATTTTATTTAGTTAAATAAAATTCAGATAGAATGTTAAAGTATTTAACAAAGTCTTCTAAAAATGAAACATGTCCTGTATTTTCAATAACTTTAACTGTAACATTTTTAGCATGTGCTAAAAAGTATGTTTTTGTTTTTTCACAATTAATAATAATATCATTTGATCCTAAAACCAATAATGTAGGAACTTTAATACTTTCGATTCCTGCTTCAACAGCATTGTGTAAACTTTCTTCAGCAAGTGAAAAACCTAGTTTCATTACATGTGGGTTGCTTGCTGCGCCAGATTCAAAATATGCTCTTTGTTGTGCCTCAACACTAGGGTCTTGTAATGCTTGTAAATACACAGGTGATAAAGCACCTAACAGTGTCTTATATTCATCAAAGGTTTGTGGGGCAAACAATTTAAAGAATTCTTCTTTACGTTCTAATAAAGTCTTATTCATCGGTGAAACATAAATCATTTTAGCAAATAATTCCGGTGCTTTTTTGTATGCAAGTGAAATGGTTCCACCACCCATTGAATGTCCGATTAAAACAACATCTTTTAAATTGTTATCTTTAATGAATTTAATTAATAAGTCCGCAAATGAATCAACACTTACTTCATCACCATTTTTAGGTTCAACCATATTGTTGCCCGGAAATGCTAATGCATAGTAATCACTAAGTGTTCAGTGCTTCATAAATATATCGTGCAGTTCTGGATTTGAGTTAAATCCATGAACGAATATAATTGGGTTTTTTGGTTGATTATTATCCTTAACAACTAATGGATAATCATATTTTAATGTTTTCATAATCTCCTTTATAATTTAAATAACACATTTATGGAAATGTTTTTATAATAAACATAATTATTATACATTTTTTTAATAATTAGGTTGTTTATTTTTTATTTATTTTCTAAATATATTAATTAAAGTAGGACAAAAAGATTAACAATTAATTCTGTTAATCTTTTTGTTTTATTA
>NZ_JBTHHI010000018.1:0-4399 GCF_054353835.1 Mycoplasma sp. 5912
AATAAAACAAAAAGATTAACAGAATTAATTGTTAATCTTTTTGTCCTACTTTAAAATCTCAAATTCTTTCAATCTCCTTTATTATATTCATTAGTGAGTGTATATAAAACATTATTTATAAATAAATTATCTATTTTTTCTTCTATTAAAACAAATGATCTTTGTCAAATATTTAATACTTTTGTAATAACATCTTTAAATAAATCAGTAGATTTAATTTCGTAATTACTTCGAAAGTCTGGGTTTTCTAAATACTTAATAATTCCTACAAAAATCGCACTTAGTTCATCCATATCAATGAGTTTTCTGTATTTTTTAAATATTTTTAATTCTAAATATGGAACATTAATCTTAATCTTCATTGAATTGTTCTTCATCATAATTAACAATTGCTCCTTTGCTTGATGCTTCATCATATCATTTTCTGATAATGCTTTCGAATTTACTTCCTGTAGGTAGATCTATTTCTGAAACAATATCATTAAGAGGTTTTCGGAATGCACCAACTAAAATTAATTTATCCTTTGCGCGCGAAACTGCAACATTTAAACGTTCTATTTTTTTATAAAAATCATAATTTCTGGGATTAAGACTAACGAAACCGTTCTCATCGAAACTATTTTGTGCTCTGATTAAATCTACTATAACAATATCTTTTTCGCGACCTTGAAAGTTATCTACTGTATCTACTTTGATATTTTTTAGTGCCTTTATATGCGAGTATTCTTTGATGAAGCTTCTAACAACATTACTCTGATCACGGTTCATACAGATTACACCAATTTGGTTGGAGTTTATATTGTTATTTTTAAATAAATTATGAAGTATTTTTATAATAATATATGCATTATATTCATTGATTCTTCCGTTGTATTCTTTGTTTTTAAACATAGAAGATTTTTGATCAGCAGTGTAAGAAAGATTGCTAAGAGCATTAATTATTTTGTTTTTTTCTGAATGTTCTGAATTTAAAGAAAGAAATTTCATAAAATCTGTCGAATAATGTGTGGAATCAACTATGTTAAAATGATGATTAAAATTATTATTCTGATTTGTTTTTAAATTATAATTAATAAATTCGTGACTTTGATAAATGCTCGGCATCTCGAGTTTTTCATCATGATCATAAACAAAGTTAACTATATTCATTATCTCGGTAGCAAAACGGTGTTGAGTTTTTAAAAATGAATATGGTGAATGATTATTATATCTTCTTTTTATTTGCAATGCATGTTCTTTAAAGAAAGGAAATTCCAGTTCCTTTTTAAGATTATTTCAAAACTCTTCTGTTGCTGGTCATTTTGAGCTATTTTGAAGTTTCAACCAATTTCATCAATTATCCAAAATTCCTTTATCTGATTCTCCATATTGATTAAGTTTTTTGTCATTTAGGTTTTCAGTTAATTCAACATTAGGTGGCAGTTGCCGATAATCTCCAACTAATGTTACCTTATTAGCCATTAAAATACTATTAATCACTTCTAATGTTGTTGATTTTGATACTTCATCAAGAATTTGAAAATATATAGGATAATCTATAAATAACCTTTTAGAATTATCGCTATCATTAAAAATCGATATTTCTTGTCTGGCTGATGTAGTCATTCCTATAACATTGATTAAATCTGCATCAAATGCTTTCCTAGCAAAATTTTTAATATCATCAATACTGTTGTTTGATTTATCAGCATAATAATTTTTCATTTTATCAAAATATATACTTCATTTATCCTGGATTTGAGCTTGTGTTTTCTTTAGAATATCATCAAGATTTCAAAATTCGACTAATCTAATTTGTGATTTACTTGCTACATTTTTAAATTGTTGAAAATATTTATTTTCTTCAAATCCTTTATATTCATGGTTAGTTTTGATTGTAAAATCTAATATCTGGTGCAATATGTCATAATCTATAGTTTCTTTATAAGGGGATAAAGTTATTTTCATAACTTCATCTTTTGTGTGTTGAGTTATTTTTAAATATAAATCTGGTGCTTTGTCTTTATTTGATTCTAAATATTCAACACTTAATTTTATATCAATATATTTTAGTAAATTTTCTTCTTTATTATCTTTATACCAATTTAAAAAAGGTTGAAAATTCTTTTTTTCAGTAATTAAATTATTGAATAAAGAACTTGTAAAATTCTTTAACATCGCTTTATCGCTGAATTTTTCATTTTCTAGAATTTCAGGATTACTGTAATCTATATCTTCTCGTCTTAATAACTTAAAATATATAAAATTGGGATTCTTTTTATTAATTTCATACAAGCGATCAAGTGCATTATTAATTGCTTCATGTGTTGATGACATTATTAAACAGTTCTTTTTATTTTCATTTACTACATGCTCTATAATTGCACAAATAGTCTGTGTTTTTCCAGTCCCAGGCGGTCCTTGAATGTATGAAATACTTGATGAATTTAGTGCTTTTTTAACTGATTCTTCTTGTTTTTGATTTAAATTCAATGCTATCTGACTGTTTATTTTAAAATTTGCTGGTATGTTCACCTGAAAGAAATTTGGTTCTTCTACTGATTTTGCTAAATAAGGATTTCTGTACATCCCATCACTAAAGTTTTTTAACGAATTATAAAATCTTCTATATTTAATTACTAAACCTTCATCTTTATCCGACAAATAATAATGATTGCTATTAAAAAGATCTTTTATATTTAATAGAGAGTGTTCAGAATCATTAATTGATTTTATATTTATATTCTCTATTGACTCAGATTTTGTGTCTTTTTTTATCTTCAGTTCAGTCTCTATAATTTTATATATCTTAAAAAACTTATCTGCTATTAGTTTTTCAATATATTTTACTTTTTTTTCTTCTTTTTCTATACTTTCTTTATTTGATTTAATTAAAGTTCGTATATCAGATAATTTGGTGTTTGATATCCTTATATTTTCACTTATATTTTTGAGTTCTACATCGATCTTTTTTATCTTCTGCTCTAGTAATAATTTTTCATTATTTAAGTAATTTATTTTATCTTTATAATTATCAACATCATAATCATCTTCTCATGATTGTTCTTTAATTTTTTTAATTTCTTTTATTTGATTTGATACTTCATTAATTTTATTATTAAAATTGCTTATTTGTTGTTGTAAATCTTGTTTATGTTTTTCAGATTGTTTCTTCTCTTTTTCTTTTTCATTAATTTCATTTGTCAGATTTTGATTCTGATGTGTAAGCATATTTATTGATTCATTTGATGATTTTATAAATGAATTTAACTTACTTTTTATATACTCGGTTTTATCAACATCATTTTCGTTTTTGTTTGTAAATTCATATTTATCATCATAATCATTTTCAGCAAATATACTGATATTCTTACCGGAAACAAGTTTTTCTTTTTTATTATCTCTGCTCACCAAGCATCAATACTTATGATATGTATTTATATTATCAACTCTTCTGTCTTTGAATTTTAAAACAGGATATGAGTATGTCTTTTTATCACTTTCTTTATTAAAGATATGGAAAGAAATTAAAAAATCCAATGAATTCCTTAGTTTTAATCCATTTTCAGTTTTTGTATTTTTTGTTCACATTAATTCACTACTTTTTTCAAGAATTATGTTTCTTATTTTATGATTCTCTTTTAGAGTATTGTATATTCTAAAATAATTTTCTTCGTATTTAATATTTATAAGCTGAATGCAAAGATTAGAAATATTTTGATATTCTTTTTCTAATGATAAGTCCAAAAACTCTATTCTACTTAATTCAAAATATAAATCTTTAATACTCTCCAGTTTCTTTAATTTAGTAAAAAGACAAATGCTATTAAATCTGTCAATCTTAAATTCTTTAATATAGGAATCCTTTAGCTTTACAATAAAAACTACAGTTGAAACCAACGGTCCACCTGTTTTTAAATCATTCCAATCATTATTTAACAAAACCTTTTCTAACTTCTTTTTGCTTGATAGCAAATCAAGATTTATTACTTCCAAGTTATAATTATCTATATTCTTAAATACTCCATTAAGATAATTAATATACTGATTTATATCATTAGAATTCAAGTAATTTAAATTCCTTCGAAATGTTTCTTGAAGAAACTTCTCCAGGGTTTTCTCTTTTTGTTTTTCAGAAATATGTCCTGCTTGAATTCTTAAATCGCCATACGAAAGCTTACTATTAAAATTAACAGCTATATTAATAGTAGATGTGTGTGTGTGTGTGTAGCAAGTTATCCACAACCATATTTAATTTACCTCACAATTTCTCTTATTATGAATTATTTATTCATAAATTTTACTATAAAAATAGGCAATTTATTGCTTTTTACTGATATTTTTTAGGTTGTGTTCTTACACAAGTTAAAAAAATGCCCCTTAGGCATAGTCCTTTGAAAACTGAATAGTAATTATAATT
>NZ_JBTHHI010000019.1:0-3544 GCF_054353835.1 Mycoplasma sp. 5912
CCTCTCGGGTGTTTTAACCAATTTTCTTGTTCTTTAAATCTTCACGGAACTGTGCTTGTATATTGTATGCCCTAAAGTTTCCTTGCTTGTTTTTTATATATTTTTCAAATTCTGGAGAGTCTATTTTTTTGATATGTTCGTAGATTTTACCCAATCTACCATTTTCGCTTCATCTAGATTCTTCTAGATCTCATAATTCATCAAAGATGCGTTCAATTTTATTATCTTTTGATATATGATAAGTATCCTTGAATGCTTGTTTTTTGTCTCTAATTTCTTTGCTTTTAATTGAATTAGCAAGACCTTCTGTTCCTTGCAGTTTAATTATCTCTGTATTAAGAAGTCCACTATCAAACATGTTTTTAATTTTTAAGATTATCCCTTTTGTTTCTGGATCAAGATATGCCAGTGTTTCGTTAAATTTGTATTCATCGTTTTTTAGATATTTATCATATTCATTTTGTTTTTTGTAATTATGATTAAGGAAGTATTTATCAAAATACTTTCAATCTATAATTTGCTCATATACATTAGCATTTGATGCTCATTCTATATCGGATTCGTTTAATGTTAAATCTTCTGGTTCATTTTTGTTTATTGATGTGCTTTTTAGCACACTACGATCAATTTCTTTAAATCTCAATGATAATTTATCGATATTATTTTTATTGATTATACCATTTAGCTTATCATAAACATCGACTCTTAAAATTGATAATGCAGTAATGTTTTTTCGCATTTGTGCATAATGTTTGATAAAACTTCTTAATTGAGTTCTTAAAGTTTCATCAGGATTTTTTAAATCAAAAAACGGAACTTGTGCAAAGGTAGGTTCATTTCATTGTGAAAAAATACCAAAAATATGTGCATAATCTTTTTTAACTGCTTCTAATAAAACATCCTCTTTATCATAACTTATATCTTCTTCTTTTACACCTGAATATATTTTAAGAGCATTTTCTAAATTAATTTTCATTATTTCAGGTTGACGGTAGAAGTATATAGAACCAAATGGTTTATCATTATTATCTAAACGGTTTGTCCGCGACATAGATTGAATAAGTTGTTCGTTTTCTTGGATTTTATCAAAGAAAACAGTATTAATGTATTTTGAATCATAACCAGTAAGCATTTGGTTTACTACAATTAATAAATCCAAAACCACCTTTTTATTCGGATCTCTTTTTTTGAAAATATCAGAAACAACTATTTTAAAATTATCTTTTAAATTGCTGGTTTGAACAAGATTGTTATTTTTATAATCTTGTTCAAACTTTTGATAAATTTCATTCAAAGCTTTTTCTTTGTCGGAATTAAAGTTGAGTTTGTTTTTAATATAGTATGTAATATCATTAGGATCATTTCAATTGTTTTCTTGGTATTGTGAATTTAACTCATCATTCATCTTTTCTAATTCTTTATCTGTATATTTTGTTTTAGCAACGGCATTGATAAGTTCTTTAAATTCATATATATAGTTTTTAGGTTCCTGGATAAATTTGATAGCGAACTTTTTAATTATTTCGTTATTATTTTGTCCATATACTTGTTCAGAGGAGTCAAGATTGGGATCAAAAAGAGCCGTTACCTTAAATTTCTCAACATAGTTATCATATTTTTTCTTGAGTTTTTGAAAAATTTTAAAATACTCAATAGCATCCTTAATGCTTTTGGTAGCTAAAATAGCAGAGTATTTACGATTACCACTAGTACTGTTTCAATTTTTTAGTATATCATGAGCAACTAACATTTTAAAATATTTGTTATCATAGTAACCTTTATCTTTTAATCATTCTTCAATTGTTAGGGTATCATCTTTATTTTGCAGATTACCTTTATGTTTGATTAAATTTCAAATCTTCACATCCTTTGCAGATATTTCTTTATTTTCAATTAATAATTCTATTTCATTAGCAGAGAATTTTTTATTTGGATTATTTTTATTAGCTACAACACAGTTATAAAAAAACATAGGTAAGTATTTTTGTTTAAAATCGATATAGTGATTGTAAAATCTTAATACATTTCCATCTTCTAATCCATCTTTGATGGTATATTGATGTAGTTGTTTACCAAAAACCTGTTCAGTTGTTAAATCATTTTTTTGATTTACATCTTGAATCGGTGTTCCAGTAAAACCGATAAAGATTCCATTGGTAAATACTTCTTGTATTTTTGCAATCATTTCTCCATAAACACTGCGATGTGCTTCATCGAAGATTAAAGCAATTTTATCTTTATCTGAAAAATAGTTTTTTGTAATTTTTGAGAGTTTTTGAATTGATGTAATAATAATAGTAGCGAACATATTACTTTTTTGTGAAATCTTCTTAAGCTCTTTTTCTAAGTGTGAAATCTTAGATGTATTTTCTACTTTTATTTTATCTTCACTACTTTTAGAAAAATTAGAAAATTCATTGAAACTTTGTTGGTTTAAATCGATCCGATCAACTACAAAAATAACAGTTGAAACAATTTTTCGCTTCAATAACACGTTTGCTGTTTGAAAACTGGTTAAAGTTTTTCCTGATCCGGTTGTATGTCAAATAAATCCACATTTATTATCTTTTGTTGACTTAATTTTTTCAATTTGGTCCAAAATAGAACGAATAGCATAAAATTGGTAATTACGAGTTATAAACAACTTGTTATCTTTAATAATTGTTCCATTTGAAATAAGATTATGTGCTTCTGGTATTTTAAAGAACAAACTAATTATTTCATCTAGTTGATGAACAATTTGGTTGTTATGATTTTTTCAATATCTAAATGAATTAATATCGAATTCATAAAAATCATCAACTCTTGCTGCATACTCCATATTATTTTCAGTCATTGCAACAATAACTTGTACAAAATTTAATACACCTGTATTAAATACTCCTGCTTTTCCGTAATTAATAAGTTGATGTTTAGCATCTTGAATTCCTGATGCAATTTGCTTCAATTCAAGACAAAATAAAGGTAATCCGTTTATTAATAATAAAACATCAATTCTTTTTCTAACACCTTCGATATTAATTTGTCTAGCAGTTTGATAGATAGTATCTCCACCTCTTATTTCTTTATTACTGAATATTTTAAGGTTAACTGATTGTACTTTATCTTCTTCTGAAAGTTCTGGATTGGTTCTTTTTATTGATACTGTTTCACCTTGTAAAAAAGCAAAAAAGTCTTTGATTTTATAACTTGATTTAAAGATAATGTTTTTTAATTCATCGAATTCATCATTATCTAAAGGAACATTTTTAAGAGTGGCTTTATTTATTTCAAATAAAATATTTCTTCAGTTTTCTTCTAAATCTTTAGTTGAAATATTTTCAAGAGTATCCTTGATATTTGAGTTTTGGATTTTTTTATTATTTCATCCGTAGTTCTTAAGTTTTTGTATTAAAGATTTTTCAAATTCAAGTTCATTATTAAATTTTTCCATTATATAAACATCCTTTCTAATAATTTTTTCTTAATGTTTTTAATTATTTGTAACTGACGCTGATGAAGTGAAAGGATGGAGTCTAAGGAAGTGAAAAGATGAGAGATTTTT
>NZ_JBTHHI010000020.1:0-1849 GCF_054353835.1 Mycoplasma sp. 5912
ATATGCAGAGATGATACAATGTTAATTTTCTGTTAATTTTTATGTCCTTGTTTAGCAGTTGTTATAATCCAAAATAGCATTGTAATTGAGGTTAATATTAAGGTAGCAAGGTTTAATCTAAATAATAATCTTGTTTTTTCTGTCATTTTTCCTTCTTGTTTGATTTTTAATTTAACTTTATATATGATAAAGCAAAAAAAAAAAAAAAAACAGAAACCACAAAAAATTTGTGGATTTTTATTTATTTATGGAATATGAATTTAATATTTTCACATTATTAAGAATATATAAAAAATCGTTTATACATAGATGTATAAACGAAACAAAATTTCTATTTTTTATCTTGGATAGCAGTAACTCCAGGTAGTTCAAGTCCTTGCAATAATTCTAAACTTGCTCCACCACCAGTTGATACATGTGAGAATTTATCTGACATTCCAAGTTTTTCAACAGCAGCTACTGAATCACCACCACCTACAACTGAGTAGCAATCTTTTAGTTCTGCTATTGCTTTACATACGGTAAATGTCCCATTACGGAAGTTTTCAAATTCAGCAACACCAACAGGGCCGTTTCATACAACAGTCTTCGCTCCCTGAAGAGTTTGTTTAACTAATTCTAAAGATTTAGGACCGATATCTAATCCCATATATCCATCTTTGATTCCCCCAGCATGGAATTCTGGTGTAACATCTTTAAATTCCTTCGCAACTGCATGATCAACAGGTAAAACAACTTTATCTTTGTATTTAACTAAGAAATCCTTAGCAAGAGCAACAAAATCGTTTTCTACTAATGATTCACCAATTGCATAACCAGTAGCCTTTAAAAATGTATATGCCATACCGCCAGCAATAACCATTTTGTCAACTCTTTGAATTAAGTTTTCAAGAACTTGGATTTTATCTGATACTTTAGCTCCACCTATAATAGCAACAAACGGATGTTCTGGATTGTTCAATACTTTTTTAAGGGATGTTACTTCTTTTTCCATTAAATATCCTAAAGCAGATTCGCTCATATTTTTAGATATTCCAACATTTGATGCATGTGATCTATGTGCAGTTCCGAATGCATCATTAATGAATACATCTCCTAATGATGCTCAGTATTTACCAAGATCTGGATTGTTTTTGCTTTCTGCTTTATCATTTAAATCTTCAAAACGGGTGTTTTCAACCATCAAAACATCACCTGGTTTCATTTGATTAATAGCTTTTTCTAATACTTCACCTTTGGTATAAGGGACAAAGATAACGCCTTTGTTTAATAAACGAGATAATTCAGCAGATACTGGTCTAAGTGATTTTTCTCTTAAATCATCTTTTGACTTAATTCTTCCGAGGTGAGAGAATAATATGGTTTTACCACCATCGCTGATAATTTTTTTAATAGTAGGTAGTGCTGCTGTAATTCTTTTAGTAGAATAAATAATACTGTCTTTTAATGGAACATTAAAATCCACTCTAACTAAGACTTTTTTGTCTTTTAAAACAACATCATTGATTGTTTTTTTCATATATACTCCTATATCTAAGTTATTATTTATTTAATTATAATAAAATTCTGTTGTAATTGAAAAAATAACAAAAAGAATTTCAAATTTTTATTAAATTATAAAATCTTATTTAAAGACTAACAACAAAATGGTAGAATTATAATATCTTATAAAAAAAAGATTATTTTATATACTTTTTGTATCAATAAGTAAAATAGATAATCTTTATTATTAGTTTAATTATATTTTAAAAGTTAATAATTGTTAGGAGTTTTAATATGGATATTAAAAAATTAGATAAAGTAGGACAAAAAGATTAACAATTAATTCTGTTAATCTTTTTGTTTTATT